>JARRCD010000078.1 GCA_029982875.1 Candidatus Cloacimonadota bacterium
AGCCGTGGCAGATTCTGCCGGGTTTGCCGTAGAGGGTGCCTCAGTGGTATTGTCTTTAGGAAGCGAGATTCTATCCCGGGGTTATACCGATGCCGAAGGTAATGTGATCTTGATCTTACCGGAAACCATGCCTGCCGGAGCAGCCCAACTTACCATCAGTGCCCATAATTTCAAGCCTCTGCAAAGCGAAATTGATATAGTAGATGTGCCTACCTTAGTTCCTGCCGCGATCATAATCGATGATGACGATCAAGATGCATCCTCAGGTAATGGAAATGGACTTGTAACTGCCGGTGAAACGGTAGAGCTCTTTTTCGGTCTTAAAAATACCGGAGCTGCAACCATGAGTGGTGTATCTGGCAGTGTGAATACGGATAATCCCTGGATCACCATCCTTGACGGGGAAGTAGAATATCCGGATATCCTTTCTGGGTCTACCGGAAACAACCTCACGCCTATCGTGATAGAAGTAGACCCTGCTACACCTCATGAAACCATGATCAGGATGTATCTTGATTTAACAGACTCCAATTCTGAAATTTATGAAGTATCCGAATTTATCCCGGTGGAAGCAGCGCGGGCAGAATTTATCGGCCTTAGCGTCCTGGACGATGATGATTCCATCCTGGATCCGGATGAAACGTCTGATCTCAGCATTACGGTAAAAAATACCGGACAAGCTGCAGTACAAAATGTTTATGCCCGACTTTATACAGAAAATGATCTGATCTCATTGGTCAGCAATATAGCTTTCATTGGAGATCTGCCGCTCAACGAAGAGGTGAGCAGTTCAGCAACCGAATGTTTCACTGTGTGGCAAAGACCTGAGACGCTGCCCGGAATGGTGATGCCTTTGTACGTCAAGCTATACAACGACGCCGGATTTGAACAGATAGTACCCTTTACTCTCACGGTTGGTGAAGTGGGATCAAACGACCCCTTAGGTCCCGATAGCTATGGTTATGTGATCTATGACTGGACTGATGTTGATTATCCGGAAGTAGCAGAATACAACTGGTTGAGTATCTCTCCAGATGAGGGCGGACTGGGTACTGCGCTGCCGATTTCTGATATTCATACTTCTGATGAAGGCGACCAAGTAGGTTCACAATCTGTGGCCACAGTTCCCCTACCTTTCCCCTTCCAATTTTATGGCAGGATGTATGATCTGATCACGGTTTGTTCCAACGGTTTCATCACTTTTGGAGTTTCCGAAAACGGAGAGTTTCGCAATTTCCGCCTCCCCGGCGCAATGGGTCCCAGCCCCATGATTGCCCCCTTCTGGGATGACCTGGCTACTAATGCCAACAGTGGTATTTACTACATGTTTGATCGCAGCAACCATTCATTTATCGTGGAGTGGAACAATCTTGTCAATGGTAAGAATGGCACATCCCCTGAGACCTTCCAGGTAATTCTGTACGATCAAGCTACCTACAATACCAGTCTGGGCGATGGGCCTATCAAGTTTCAATATAACACCTTCAATAACATTAATTCCCAGTCCGGTAATGAGCATGGCAACTACTGCACCATCGGCATTGAAGATCACACCGGAACCAGGGGATTGGAATATTCGTTCAATAATACCTATCCCGATGCAGCCACCACAATTTCCAATGGAACTGCACTCTATATTACCAATGTGCCCACCTACTATGAAGCGGCGAACCTCTTAATTGCTGAGACCTATCTTGATGATCCCAACAATGTGGTGGAACCGGGCGAGAGCATTAACTTGGGTGTGCTTCTGGAAAACTCAGGAAATCTGTTGGCCAATGACATCGTAGCTACCATCAGCACCGATGATGAATATGTCACTATTGTGGAAGCTGAAGCGGAATACTTCTCTTTAGCAGCGGGAGAAAGCGGAGTAAATAAGACTCCCTTTACCTTTACTGTGTCTCCGGATTGTCCCTCTGAGCGGGTAATCAATTTTGCCCTGCATATCCAAGCTGGAGAAGCCTTTTGGGACCGTCAGTTTAGCATCCGTATTGAAGCTGCTCGATTGCAGTATCAATCCTTCATGGTCTCAGATTACGACTCCAATTTTAACGGTATCATAGATAGTGGCGAAGCGGTGAAATTGATTATCAACCTCCGCAATGCCAGTGAAGTGGAAGCTCGTGAGGTGCTTGCAGAACTTGATAGCGATGTGCCCAATCTCACCATAGCTAATCCCCAAATCACCATTCCGCAAATCGGTGCCAATCAAATAATGCAGATCATTTATGATCTCGATTTTACCGGAGTGACCGGGGAAGGATCCTATCTGCCCTTACATTTTTCGGCCACACCTATGAGCGGGAATGTGGTCGATGCCAGCTTGCAAATACCTTATAATCTGCCCAATATAGAACGGGATTTTGAATATAACAACGGCAGTTTTATCTCAGAAACCGGCTGGACTTGGGGCGAACCTGTATCCGTAGATGCCTACAGCGGAGAAAAAGTATGGGCTACCAATCTCAGCGGAGAGTATCCCATTAATATCCAATACCACCTCTATACCCCGCATTATTATCTGGAAGATAACAGCCAGCTTAGCTTCATGCACTACTATGCGGTGGAACAGGATTACGACGGTGTAAATGTCTCAATCTCTGAGGATGGTGGCTACAGCTGGACTGTGATCAATCCTATCGGCGGTTACAACGGACAAGCCATTGTAGGCTTAAATTCTGAAAATGGCTGGACGGGAAATAGTGGAAGCTGGCAAAGCGCCAGCTTTGATCTCTCCCCATATGCTTATCAGGAAGTGATGTTCCGTTTCCGCTTGGGCTCTAATGGCTCGGTAACCGGACCGGGCTGGTTTATCGATGATTTTGAACTCAGCGATGTAAACCTCAAGACGGGATTTGTGCAAGGAGTTATCTATCTTAGTTCCGACACAGACCCATCTTTGACCACCATAATGTCCTCCAAGCGTTATGCCACAAACCCGAATGAAGAAGGCGCATACCGATTGTATCTGCCTAATGGCACTCACTCTGTTACCGCCAGTCTGCCTAATCACATGGATTCTTCGCAGAATAATATTCAGATCAATATCAATAATCCGATAGTTACAGCAGATTTTACCCTGATTGACCTACCTGCTGTGCAAAACCTCTCCGTACTTATTGATAATCCGACAGGAGCCTTGACTATCTCTTGGCAAGAACCAACTGATCCGGTATTCCCCATATCTGCTTATCGGGTATATCGCAAATTCAATAGCGGCCCCTTTGAGCTGGTTTTGGAGACAGAGGATACTGTATACCATGAAATTCGGGTGGAGCTTGCTGATTACTGGTACTATGTAGTTCCTGTTTACATGGAATCGGAAGGTAGCATTTCGGAAATACTGTACATTCCACATCCCTGTGTAGAAAACGAAGATCAACAAGTTCCGGGATTCAAAACCGCTTTGGGCTCAAATTACCCCAATCCTTTCAATCCCACTACCACAATTTCGTTTACTTTGGCCGAGCCTGGATTTGCCAGCTTGAAAATCTATAATGCCAAAGGACAGCTGGTTAAACAACTGGCAAATAACGATTTTACCGCCGGTCAGCATAATCTGATCTGGGATGGTCATGACAAACATGGACGCCCCGTCTCATCAGGCCTGTATTTCTACCGGCTGCAGACCAAAAATTACCAAGAATCCAAAAAAATGATCCTTATGAAATAGGATTTTCATAACAACTGCCTGAAGGCTACGGTATATTTGCCGTAGCCTTTTTTTGGGGCATACTTTCCTGCCTTATTGCCCCAAACCACCGGGCTGGGAAAATGCGGTAAGATGCCACCTCTACGAAAGACGAGATCGAGGGTAGTGCCTCAAAGGTTAGTGTAAATTAGGTCAGCCCGAAAAAAGGTTGAGCCGGATCCCACTCTTTGTTTTGATGGTTTTTACCAAAAAACTAAAGAACAAGAAGAAGATCATGACTCAATTCTCCGCAAGATGCAGCATCCGTTCATTGAAGTCTCTATGGATAAGGCAGTATCGCATAAGGAACTCGATAAACAATACAATGAGATTAAAGGACTCAGACGAGAGCAAGAGGGATTGTAGACTGATCAGTAACTGATATTATAGGGAGACTCAATTAATGCAGATTGGATATTGACAGAATTATCCTGCTCTTTATACTGGTTTTATTTCAATATGATCCCATTTTATACTGATTCTGATGGGGTCTCCAGATACGATGGAATCTGGAAAGGAGTAGAATTATGGAAGACAGATGGCTTTCAGTTGACGAGATAAGCACTTATCTTGGAGTCACCAAGGAAACCGTGTATAAATGGCTTAGCGAGAAAAAACTACCAGCACATAAGGTGGGTAGGCTATGGAAGTTTAAAAAGGAGGATGTGGACCTGTGGGTAAAACAACAAGCCAAGTCAATCGGCAATCCCAAGAAGTGAAAGGCTACACCTTCGGGATCACTGCCGCAGCGTTGCTCTACCGCGATTCCGTACTGCTGGCTCAATTATATCTGGAACATAGAGACTGGAGTGTGGTCAAGGATGCCGTATTCAAGGATAATCTCCTTCAGATAAGAACGCTGGTGGCGCAGAAGAGGATCTATTCTGAAGCTTATACCAGAGTTAAACAACTATCTGAAGAAGCTATGGAGATTCTGGCAAACGGAACCAGGGAGGAGCAGTGTCAGATAATCTGGTATGCCATCTGCATGAAATACGATTTTGTTAGGGAATTCACACTGGAGGTTCTGGCTGAGAAAGTGAAAAGGCAAGAATTTGAGATCACAATCTCTGACTTCAATCTCTATTACAACACCAAGGCAGAGCTCCACGAAAAATTGTCAGGTATCGCAGAAGTGAGCAGAAAAAAGCTCCAGACCAATCTTTTTAGAATGCTGGTTAGTTCGGGGATCACTGATTTGGAGATGAAAGTACGTTTGATGATTGTGAGCCCCAGGGTACGTGAACTTATCATTAAGGAAGGGATTCTTTCCCCTGCCATCTTTCCTTCAGTGGTAATGGGTTACTGATATGGCGATCATCGATGAATACCATGAAGCCCACGTCCGCTTTGAGCACTTCTTGGCGCTAATGAGCAGCAGGAAGTTTCTGGATATGACTGGCCCCAGCAACGATATTCCTTATTACATCTGTCCTTTTCGGGTGGAAGAAACCAGCCAGATGTACCAGCATATCGAGCAGCTAAAAAATGCTCTTGAGCTCAAGCAAATCAGAGTATTGGACATTAACCTGTATCGGCTATGTATTGAACACTTTAGTTCTCTCGGGGTACTGGATGGATTCATTGCTGATGAAACCAAGACACCTAGAGATGTTTTCTTCAAATCGATCTCAGGTTTGACCGATACCGAAGAGTTTATCTGCCCCTTGATAATTGAAAAATTAAACAGAGATATTCCAGACATCATTTTTATTACCGGTGTCGGAGAAGTATATCCCTATATAAGATCACATAAGATTCTGTCCACCTTGGAAAGTAAGTTTACCGAGAAACCCTTGGTTCTATACTTTCCGGGCAAATATGAAACCGACAATGTGAAGGGTTCAAACCTAACCCTTTTTGGCATTCTTGACGACAAATACTACCGGGCTTTTAACATCTATCATTGTGAACCATAGAATGGGAGATCTAATGCAAATCAAAGAATTATTCCAAAAAGATATCGAACGGAAGATCGCCGGAGTCATTATGGCAAATGACGATCGTAATATCCAAACCGAGATCGATGAGTATGTATTAACGCAAGAGATTAAGTCACAACTGGATAAACTGCTGGAATCATATATCAATAACGATAGTTTGCCTGGGGTGTGGATTTCCGGATTCTTTGGCACCGGCAAGTCTCATTTGCTTAAGATGATTTCCCTGCTCTTGGAAGGCTGGCATCATGATGATTATCACATAGCCGATGTAATGATGCAAAAGTGTGATAATGACAATATTCTGAAAGCGAACATCAAGAAGGTGAAATCCATACCGGCTCAAAGCATTCTCTTCAATATCGATCAGAAAGCGGATACTGTGACGCCCAAAGGAACAGACGCTATCCTGAGCGTATTTGTAAAGGTCTTTAATGAAGCCTGCGGATATTATGGTAAACACGCTTATATTGCCAAATTTGAAAGAGATCTGGATCAGCAAGGCTTGCTGGAACAATTCAAAAAGGTCTATAAACAGGTGTCTGGGAAAGAATGGAAGATAGGCAGAGCTATGGCAGAGATGGAAGATCATAATGTATCAAAAGCCTATGCTTCTATAACCAACGCTGCTGAGGGAAGCATAAAATCTCTATTGGGAGAATACTCTCGTAATTATAAGACCTCAATAGAAGAGTTCGCACAGAATGTTGCAGACTATATCTCAAAACAGGAACCTGGTTTTCGCCTGATCTTTTGCGTTGATGAAATAGGTCAGTTTATAGCTGATAACACTAAGTTGATGCTAAATCTGCAAACGATTTCAGAAAGCTTTGACACTGTATGCAGAGGAAGAGCTTGGATAATGGTAACTTCTCAAGCTGATCTTGAGACAGTGGTGGGTCAATTGAAACAAGCCCAAAGTACCGAGTACGGTAGAATTGCTGCTCGCTTTCCGATAAAGCTAAATCTAGGTAGTTCCAATGTGGAAGAAGTAATCCAGAAAAGGTTATTGCTCAAGAAAACAGAACACGAAACAGAACTACTGAAGCTCTACCATAAGCATGAAAACAGCATGCGGACTTTGTTTCAGTTTGGTGCAGGTTCAAGAACATACCGAAGCTATCGGGATTCGGAAGATTTCGTGGCATCATATCCATTCATACCGTATCAGGCGTTTCTTCTCCAATCTGCCTTTATCTCGCTCTCCGAACATGACGCTTTCTCTGGTAAATTTACATCCGTAGGGGCTAGAAGCCTGCTCTCCATATTCCAGTTAGTACTTATTGGCTTGGCCGAGAAACAGGTAAGCAGTATTGCAGCCTTCGATATGATGTATGCCGGTATTAAGGATATGATGAAGACACATCTTCTTTACACGATCGAAACTGCTCAGGCTACCTTGGGGGAATCTCTTCCGTTGCGTATCCTGAAAACCCTGTTTATCCTCAAATATGTAAAAGACTTCAAAGCCACCATCCGCAATATCCGCATCCTTCTATTGGAAGACCTACAGACAGATCCTGAAAGCTTAAATGAGAAGATCAGACAAGCTCTGGACCTGCTGGAGCGAGAGACCTACATTGAGCGCAACGGAGAGGAATATTCCTACCTGACCACTGATGAAAAACAGATTGAACAGCAGATTAAGAATACTCAGATAGAAGATTCTGCAATTGCGGATGAACTCGATAAATTGATGTTTGGTTACAACGACTTCCTGAAAGCCAAAATCCGCCATGAGGAAAGCGGACAGGACTTTGCCTATTCCAGAAAGGTGGACGACCGCGCATACGGCAAGACACAGGAATTGACTATCCAACTCATCACTCCTAATTACCAATATTATGACAATGAGATCCAACTCAAGGCAAACTCTATGGGCAAAGCAGAACTGCTGATCGTGTTGCCCGCGGATAGCCGTTTTTGGGAGGATCTGGCTCTATATAAGAAAACCGATAAATACTGTTCCCAGCAAGCCATGACCTCGATCAGCGATAGCACCAGATTGGTGGTGGCAGCCAAACAACAGCAGAACATTTCCAGAATGTCAGCTATCAAAAAACGCTTTGCCACACTGGTCGCAAGCTCCAAACTAATCCTGAGAGGTGACTTATTTACTTCAAAGAGCTCAGATGCCGCAACTAGAATCTATGAAGCTACTCAAGCCATGATCTCCAGAAGTTATCCCAACCTGGCCATGATCAAAACCTTTAATGACAGCGATTTCTCATCAGTGATCCTGAGTAGGCAGACCAGCCTTGACGATCTGCTTAACCTTAGCGAGGCAGAGCGAGATATGCTGGGGACGATTAACTTAGCTCAAGGAAGTGCCCAGAAACTGAGTCTTTCCACCTTGCTTCAGAAATACTTGCGTATTCCTTATGGTTGGAACGAACCAGCCTGCCTCTACATCCTAGCCAGGTTGATCTCACTGGGTAAAGCGGAAGTGTTCTATCAGGGCAGGGGCCTGGAAAAGATGGAATTGGTGAGGGAACTCAGGCAAAAGGGAAAACATGCCTGGCTGATCATCCAACCACAGGCGGAAGTCTCCCAGGCTGACCTCCTACGCCTCAAGAAAATCGCCGAAGAACTCATGGGACATCCAGCTACGAGTAGAGACCCTAAAGATATGATAAAAGAACTAAAAGACGTTCTGCTGGCAGAGGCTGAGGTATTGGGTAGGTACCTACTACAAAAGGAAGTATATCAATTTTTGGAAGCCTTAGATGAGGCGATAAAGCAATATCGCGATATCTCTGCGAAACCCAATTCCTGGTTCTTTAATGAGTTCAAGACGCAGGAAGAAGCCATCCTTACACAAAAGCATGATCTGATTGACCCAATTAAACGTTTTATGGTAAGCCCTCAGGCAGATATCTACAAGAATGTCTGCGAGTTTCTGAGGGATAACAAGCCAAACCTGAGCAGCTTAGATCAGGAAGCAGTTATAGCCCTCCAAGATCTACTGGAGGATAAAAAAGTTTATATTGGAGGCAAACTCAAAGATGCCAAGGTCAAACTCAGGTTTCTTGAAGATCAACTCAAACTCCTGCTCAAACAAGAAAAAGAGAAAGCTCTGGCAGAGATCAAACCGCTTTATGAATCACTAAAAACAAAAGCTCTGGCCAAAAAGGAGATGCTGGATAAGATCGAAGCTGTATACCTGAAGGTTTCATCATCTATCGCCCAGGAAACCATGATCCCCATGATCGTATCCCTTAAGACTGAATTTGTAGATTGTACCTATTTGGACTTGCTGAATGAAATGGAGGCTTTACATAACTACAGGGAAGGACGTCTCCAATCCAAGATCATCAATGCCAAGAATCTAAAGCCCAGGTTCAGCAAAGAGATCATTGAATCGGAAGCTGATCTGGATGAGTATCTGGAATATCTCAAACAGACTTTCCGAAGTGAGCTTGGCAAGGGCAATAGGATAAAGGTTTAAGCATAGAGGTTTTGGTGCTAAGAAGGAGATGTGATGACTAATGGAAATGGACCCATACTAGAGTTTTCGGGTCTGGTAAGCAGAATCGAGGAACTGCATCGCAGTTTACAGAATGCCACGCACAAATCAGTAAACATGATGCTGACTATTCGCAACTGGCTGATCGGATATTATATAGCTGAATATGAGCTAAAAGGATCCGATAGAGCAGATTATGGGGATAAGATAATTGAGTGTCTGGCTGCTGAACTCAAGAAGCTTAATGTATCCAGAAGCGATAGAAGAGAATTGTATCGCTATTTGAAGTTCTACAATACTTACCCGCAAATTGTGGAGACAGTGAGTCCACTATTACAACAGCTAGCTGGGAAATCACTTGTCAGCTCCATTTGTCTGCCTGATTCCAAGCTCGTAATTAAAACCAGGGGAAAAGTGGAGACAGCGTCTCCACAATTACAAGCAGATGCAGTACAGATGCTTAGTTCTCTTTCCTTTTCTCATATCGCTGAACTGCTTGAGATAGACTCTCCGGAACAACGGGATTTTTACTGCCTGCAATGCATCACTGCAAATTGGTCGGTACGTCAATTGAGAAGACAGATCAAATCGCTCTATTATGAAAGGAGCCTCCTCTCTTGGGACAAGGATAAGCTGATAATGGAAACTGCAAAAAATGCAGATTTACAGGCTCACAAACAAATGATTAAAGATCCCTATGTCTTTGAGTTCCTGGGCCTCAAAGCAAAAGAAGTACTTAGTGAATCCGATCTTGAAGAGCAGCTTCTGGACAACTTGCAGGAATTTCTACTGGAACTGGGACATGGCTTTTGCTTTGAAGCGCGCCAGAAAAGAATTCTGATCGGAGATACTCAGTTCTATGTCGATCTGGTCTTTTACCACCGCATTCTCAAGTGCCATGTCTTAATCGAGCTGAAGGTGGCAGAATTTAATCATGAAAACATTGGTCAGCTCAATACCTACGTTAGCTGGTACCGGGCAAATGAAATGCGGGTAGGTGACAACCCTCCCATAGGCATCCTGCTCTGCACCGGCAAGGACAGCACTCTGGTAGAATATGCCCTGGCGGGCATGGACAACAATCTCTTCGTCTCCAAATACCTCCTGGAACTGCCTTCCAAAGAAGAAATGCAAGCCTTCCTCGAAAGATCTCTGAAACAGGAACTACTATGATCGATAAACAAACCAATACCCGCCTGAAACGCTTTGCTCAAGATGCCCGTCGGTACCTGATCGACCAGGTGAATACCAAACTCAGTGAAGTGCTAGCCCCCGATAGCGATGCCGCCACTTATGAAAAGACCAAACCGCTTTATAACGCTTTGCTTAAAGAGGTGTTAGGTGTTAGAGATGGTGAAAGCGGCGAAGCCGCCCTAAAACCTAAAACCTCACACCTAACCCCTAACACCTATAACCTAACACCTATTGCCGAGCGCGTTGCCTACACCTGGTTCAACCGCCTGACCGCCCTGCGCTATATGGACTTGAAACATTTCAACCCAGTGGGTATCGTCAGCCCTCAAGCTGGAGATACCCAACCCCAGATCTTGGCAGAAGCAAAACTGGGCATGGTAGATAGCTCTTTGCTAGGGCCCAGCGATCGGGACAGGATATTGGGCTTGCTTTCTGGGACTTTGCAAAGTACCTATCATAAGGATGATGCACAAAGCGAAGCCTACCGAATTCTTCTGCTTGGCTCCTGCAATCGCATCGGCAGGTCCCTTCCCTTCCTCTTCAAGCCAATCAAGGATTGGATGGAGCTGCTCCTTCCGGATGACCTTCTGGGCGAGCATGGCATCTTGGCAATGATCCAGGAAGTGATGACTGAAGAAAGCTGCCAGGACGTGGAAGTGATCGGCTGGCTCTATCAGTATTACATCTCGGAAAAAAAGGATGAGGTTTTTGCCCATGTAAAAAAGGGCAAGAAGGTGCAGAGCGCTGAGATTCCAGCCGTTACTCAACTCTTTACTCCGCACTGGATCGTGAAATACATGGTGCAGAACTCCCTGGGCAGATTATGGTTGCAGAATCATCCCAATTCCTCTCTGCAAGACAAGATGGAGTACTTCGTATTGGCGGAGACCGTTGCGTCTCTGGATAACATAAACACCTTGCAAAAAGGCGTTACTGCGAGAGTCTTTACGCCGGAAGAGATCAAATTCTGCGATCCCTGCTGCGGTAGCGGACATATCCTCACTTATGCCTTTGACCTGCTCTATGATATCTACAGTGAAGAAGGCTATGATCCCATCGATATCCCGCGTCTGATCATAAGTAAAAACCTCTATGGCATCGAGATCGATGAACGGGCTGCGGAACTTGCCGCCTTTGCCCTATCAATGAAAGCGCGCGAGAAAGACAGGCAGTGGTTCTCCCGAGGCATAGATCCCCAGATTTGCTGCCTGGAGAATATCAGCTTTACAAATGACGAGATCGAG
>JARRCD010000079.1 GCA_029982875.1 Candidatus Cloacimonadota bacterium
TATCGGGTTCAAGTCCTGATCAAGTCCTGATCAGGAGAGCATCAGGACTTGATCTCAAGTTATAATCGAAATAGCAAAATAGGCTACTCGATGCCCTGCGTGCTTTGTCCCAGGTTATTGCTTTGGCGATAGGAATTGGGTAATTTGTGGGCTTCGTCCATTACCACCAAACTCCAAGGAATGTTCCTGATGTGTTCAGCTTGCCTCGCGGCATAATGGAAAGACATGATGATGTTGCGTGTGCGAAAAGAATTCTCATGCCCGTCTTGCTGGAGCCTTCTGGCCCTCTTGGCATCAAGCACCAAAACCGGAAGGTTAAAACTTCTCCTACCTTATGAGTTCCATAGGAACAGTATTTCAGATAGAATCCCGGGACCCACGATCATCCCCCTGAGTCCCGTTGCAAGTAGGATCCGGGATTATCCAATAAGCAGATAAGATGATAGGCGGTCGGCTTTAGCCACCGTATGCGGTGCAGGCAAGTGATAGGATAAGATGAATTCCGGTGTGCTTTAGCCATCGGCAAAGGCACGGAAAACTAACATGGCCAGCAGCGCACACGAAATAGAACAATATGAACGCGAGCTCCGCAAGTATTACGATCCGGATAAATGGGAAAGAATAGCCCAAGAAATCTGGATTTGGGTTTTTGGTCTTACATGAGGAATTGTGGCTTGGACGCGCGTTTTGCCGGTGACTAAAGTCGACCGGAAATCATCTTATTCCATTTGATGTCGGACTCGAGCACGGTGGTTAAAACCACCGCCTATCATCTTATTCCAATTGATGTGGAAATCGAGCACGGGAGTTCCTACGGAACTCGGGGCTAACGCATAACGCATAACGCATAACGGCTAACGGCTAACGCATAACGCATAACGCATAACTATCTCCAATGCCGACCTGCTTTTCGCAAAGAAAACAAGGAAAGCGGCTGAAGATGGTTGTGCTTTTGGAACAGTCTCACAGGTAAAGATATCCGGGGACATAACTATCACTGGACACATGAACTCAACGCTTCTGGTTTTTGCTACTATATCTGTGCGTCAAAGACATCCTGATCAAGCCTGGAGCAATGATTTACTATCATTACCTTGTCGCGCTTTTGTATTTGGCATCTTCCTCATATACGGCAATCACCCGGTAAAAGGCTTTGTGCAAAGCGTCTGCATCCAGGTAATTGAGCTCTATACTGCTGCCAAGATACTCATAGCCGGCATCCGGATTTAAGCTGCGGTAGATATCGTAGCGGGTAGCGTTTTCGATGCTATTCCAGGATATCAGGATTCCGGCTTCCGTATTGCTAATGCTCAGCTGAGGGCTATCCAGCTCGGTGATCACCTGGTTCACTATCATCAGAACCGTATCTGTGGCTTCCAGATTGCCATCGCTAACTGTAAAGCTCAAGTTTTCGGAGCCATACCAATCTGGAGTGGCCGTAAAACTTACTACCAGCTCTGAGATTGTAACGAATACATTAGTTCCATCAATTCCTGTAAGAGTCAGATTGTCCCCATTTTCATCGTGCAGATAAGGGGTAAAATCCACGATCAGGGTATCATTCATAGCAAAGCTGAAGCTATCCGGCAGTTGGATAGTGGGCGCAGTATTTGGTGAAATTATTTCCAGATGCACCTCAACGGTTTGGCTGGGATTTACGGGGTCGTTTGAGGAGATAGTAAGCAGTGCGGCGTAGCTGCCGAGCTCCAGCCCGCTGGCATCAAAGCTGAGTCCAATCTGCAGATCGTCAAGCGGGTCTATAGTGGCACTCATCGAAGAAAGCGAAAGCCAGCTAAGCTCGGGAATCATTTGCGGCACAGTAATGCTGCCAGAGAGGCTATGAGGATCAGCTCCCCATACGTCACCTTGAATCTGGTAACCAAATTCCAGAGCGCCACTCAGGGAGGCATCGAGGCTCACATTCACTGTAGCTGTGGCGGTCTCACCCGGGAGAATATAGCCGTAGCCATAGCTCGATACCCCGTGCCAGGTGATGGTGATGCCATTACCACTGCTTTGATCCGGACTCATATCACCGCCGGAACCTCCTATAAAATCAGAAGCGCTATTCACAGTTACGCCGGCAGGGAAATCTATCAATACATCGGTGAGCCATTCATCATCGGGGCTGGCATTATATACACTAAAGGTCAAATCCAAGGTGGATCCGGGATTGTACTCCAGCAGGTCCAGGCTAAGGGTGCTGCCAGCAATATTACGGGAACTATGGCGTTGATCCTGCGAGATATCCTGCAAAGCGATGCTAAAGCTCAAGGGGCTTGCACCGCTATTGCCGATAGTGAAGCTATCGCTACCCTGAGCTCCGGGAGTCAGGCTTGTCCAAAGATTATCTTCACTCAGGGTGATCTGAGGTGGGCCAGCAAGAGGCGGAAAGCTGAGGTGATCTATCCACGCACGGTCTTGCCCGTCAGATACGGAGGTATCCTTGCGGTAGGTCCAGGTGAAAGTCCGGGAACCGGCAGAAACGGGGAATTCCACTATAGTCCAATCCTGTTCTCCCGACCAGTTGGCTTGTTCTACGCCATCGATATAAAACTCAAGGAAATCATAACTCATTTCGGATGAGACTTTGATGGCAAAAGCGATATTATCCGAGACACTGAATTCGAGTTCCAGACTGAGGGAAGTGCTTTGGTTATCCGAGATATTTCCGCTTTGTGCCGCATAATTTCCGCTCAAGAACTGAGCGTTTTGTACAGACCAGGGATGGGCGCTGTTATTGGTCCAGGGAAATAGCGCAAAAGTCCCGCTTTCGAAGCCTTCCTGAGGTGGCGCTAAAAGGTATATTTCAATACTGTGTTCTGCCGAGTTATCTTCGTTATCCACAGCCTGTGCCCTTAGTTCATAACTTCCTGTAGCCAAGCCGGAAGTATTCCATTGCCAGGCATAAGGTGCGCTGATATCAGTGTGCATCAGAACTTCATCCAGATAAAATTCCACACGTTGGATGCTGCCGTCAATATCGTTTGCAGTGGCTTCCACGTTTACGATACTGCCGCTGTCCAGGAAGCTTTGAGGGCTGGGATTGGTGATCAGCACAGAGGGCTGTCCCAGATCAAGACTCATCAAGGCAGCATAGGCATTCACCCTGCCTGTGCCCAATTGATCTGGGTATGAAGGATTTTCCGCATAATGGTCATCCGTGCTGTATTTGATTAGATCGCGCAAGTCACTATTGCTGAGATAGTGATCGTAGCGATGCGCATAGGAAAGCACCAGCGCTGCAATTCCGGAGACATGAGGACAAGCCATGGAAGTGCCCTGATAATTTGCGTAGTTACTACCCGTTATCGTACTCAGGATGCCGCCTTGCCCCACAGAGTTTAATTCACCTCCGGGAGCCGAGACATCTACCCAAGTGCCGTAATTTGAGTAATAGGACTTTTCATCCTGGTTATTTGTGGCGGCTACAGAAAATGCACCGCTGTAATATGCCGGATACCAGGCTCCATTATCATTATCATTACCGGCGGCAAAGATGGTGAGTCCGCCATCCATTAAGCTGCCCCCACCATTAGCATTAAAATAGTCTATAGCAGTGAGTTCGGCTTGGTTGTATACGCCCACTTCATCATAGCCCCAGCTGTTTTGGGAGATGGCGGCACCGTTATCAGCGGCATAGATTGGAGCCAGATGAAATCCCCCGCTGGAGTTATTGGTAAATACCTGACACGACATCAGCCTTACGCCATCCCCGCTATTAGAGCCTCCCGCCACTCCTGCCACTCCGGTATTATTATGATTTGAGGCGGCCACAATACCGGCTACATGGGTACCGTGATCCTGGGGGACTATCGTAGAGTTATCATCCACAAAATTATATCCCATTCCGCTTAAGATCATAGCGCTCAGATCGGGATGATCCAGCTGGATACCTCCATCAATAACTGCCACAATGACATCCGGATGTCCTTTTTCCAAGTTCCAGGCTTCGGGTAGATCGATGTCTTTATCTACTGTGCCACTGTATTGGCCAGTATTGTGATATTGCCATTGGTTACCAAAATAGGGATCATTGGGTGTCCATAAGAGTCGCTTTTTGTAGACGGGTTCAGCCCAATTAACGATGCTATCCAAATCCCGATATGCCATCACTATCTCGCGGATATCGCGGGAGTTTTCAAAGTGCAATTCCCACCACAGATCAAGACCCCACTGGCGATGACGAGATTCAAATTTCTTGCTGAGAGCAGGGGATGAGAAGAGTCTGGTGATGCGGGTAACCTTTGTCTGACGGTTCAATTCGTCCAATTCGGGCAAATTAAAAGCCAGAATCTCACCTTCAACTTCCAGTAGGCTATCAAGATGCTTTGAATATTCTCTATGGAGTTGGATTCTCAGCTTACCCTCTTCCATGGCGCTGTCTTTTACCTGCCAGATATCGATAGTCTCTCTTTCTCCCAGCACCACTTCCTCGCTTTGGGGAGGCAGGTCAGTGGCGATCAAGGAAGAAGCAATTACCACCATTAGTATGATAAATAGTGTGTTACGCATATACATTCTCCTTAGCGTATAGCCCAGCAGGTGCGGCAAGATTCCCAGATTCAGTATTACTGGCTATAGCCATTTTACAATATGATAATTCATAGGATGATACTTTGAGGGCCCACAATGTGCCTTGCTTTGTAATAAACAGCCCCGCAACGCGGCGGGGCCGAGCTGGGGTGTAGCATTAGAATTTTACCTTTTTATTGCGCAATTGATACAGCGCATCAATGTATCTCTCAATCGTGGCGTCGGAGGCAAAGCTCCGCTCCTGGAAGCTTCGCTCCGGCAAGCCTTCATAGCGTAGAGCCTTGCGTTCTGCCATCTGCAGCAAGAGCTTATCTGCCAGATTCTGCCAGTGCGGCAGATCGGCGGTAGTGGGCAGAATCCATTCCAGCCTGTAAAACATACGCAGGAGTTCGTTGATGATATTTGATTTGCTGGGATTCACAAACCGGGAGATCTTGCCGTTATCGCCAATAGCACAGCCTTCTATCTCCAGGAAATTCGGGCCAGGCAGGATGAGATCTGCTTTTGTATGGGACGGGATATAGGGCGTGATAGCTACTTTGAATCCGGCTTTGGCAGCGGGGACTTGACCAAAACAGAGGGCAAAATCGACCGGCGTATGCATTACCGGCTTGGCACCCATAGCCAGGAAAGCGCTGTGATTCATGTAATCTGTGGTAACCAATATTCTGTTTGTCGCCCCGGCAAGTTTCCAGAGCTGGGCAGCCTGAGCCTCGGATATTCTATTCTGATTATATATAAAGAGCTGTTGCTGATTTACTTGCAGCTCGCTTAACGAGTTTAGCTCAAGATCGGCAAAGCGCGCAAAAGCCTTCTTTTCCGGATACGCAACCAGGATCAGCTTCTTGCCTTTACGCTGCTGCAATCTCAGCAAACTTAGTAAGCTGCGATTCAGATTCCCCAGGATCACATATTCGGTGTATTCATCCAGTAAGCGGAAGGCATCTTCTTTAGGACTAATATCCAACCAGCTATCGCTAAAGCTGAAGTAGCTTGGATGGGCAGACAATTCTGCCTCAAGGGAGGTGGCAATTCTTTGGGCAATAAGCATCTCTTCACTACTGATGTGAGGTGTGATCTCAACACTTTTGCTCTGGGCAAGTTTGAGCCTGGTTTGCAAGATTTCAATAGCCTCTATCCAGCTGATTTCTTTGTATGTATCCTGCTGTTTTACCAAGGGCAAGCTTATCTTTTCTTTAGTAACTTGCCAGCCAAAACGTCCCCTGAAACAGAGGTTCTTGCCGTTGAAGCCCGGCTTTTCTTCCGGAGTAGTGATTCTGGCGATTTCCGAGGCCTGTACTTCCACCTGAATATCACAGCCAACTCCGCAAAGGCCACAATTTTGCCGGATGTCATCTTTGGGATGGGGATTTAACTTGTAATGCAGATTGCGTTCTACCAATGCTCCCACCGGACATACATCGATGCACTTTCCACAGGCGAGGCAGTCGGTTGCAGTTAGTGACTCCCCAAATTCTGGGGCCACTATTGTCGAAAAACCGCGATAGATAAAGCCCAAGACATTAGCACCCTGGATTTCGGCGCAAGTGCGGATACAGCGTCCGCAGTTGATGCATTTATTGGCATCGCGCAGGATAAAGGGGTGACTATAATCGATGGGATGTTTGGAGATGCTACCCAAAAAGCGCTCCAGATCCACCTTATATTCAGAGCAGTAGTTTCTCAGCGCGCAGGTATCATTGACGAGGCAACCACATTCCACACAGCGGGAAGCCTCGGCTCTGGCTTGAGCTTCACCGAAGCCCTTTTCCACCTCGTGGAAGCTGCTTATAGCCTCGCTCAAGGGTATTTCCGGCATCTTCTGGCGAGGCAGGGAATCATAAATCTTATATTCCTCGCGGGATACATCTTTTACTTTCTTGCCCTTTTTGGCATTAAAGATGAATTTCACCTTGGGCAGTTTGCCTTCCAAGAGATAACTTTGGATGGCTTCGGCAGCTTTGCGCCCATCGGCGATAGCCTCAATCGCCGTTGCTGCGCCGCGCTGAAAGTCTCCTCCGGCGAAGACGTTGCCGATTCCGCTGTACATGGTGTCTGTATCCACAATAGCAGTTTGCCAGCGAGAGATCGGAAGTGCTTTGCCATCCACCTCATTATCAGGGTGCGCAAAAGCGCTTACTTCAGGCACCTGGGAGATTGCAGCAATGATGCTGTCATAGTCTTCAAAGAAGAATTCACCCGTGGGTTCCGGTCTTCTGCGGCCGCTCTTATCCGGTTCACCTAAGCGCATTCTCTCGATCTTCACTGTATGCAACTTGCCATCTTCACCTTGATATGCGACGGGATTGCACAAAAAGTGGAATTTTACGCCCTCATGCTGCGCAGCTTCGATCTCAAAATCCTCTGCCGGCATTTCGCTCTTGGTGCGGCGATAGATAATGCTCACCTCAGCTCCCAGGCGGATAGCAGTTCTGGCGCAATCGATAGCGGTATTACCACCACCCACGATAGCTACTTTTTTGCCTAAGTGAGGCGTATGCCCTTTGGCATGAGCTTTCAGAAAATCCACTCCCAGATAGCAGCCTTCCAGATCACTGCCGGGGACGGGCATTGCCACGGCATTTTGCGCTCCCAGGGCAAGATAGACGGCATCGTAAGTTTTGACCAATTCTTTCAGGACCAAGTCCTTCCCCAGAGCCTGGCCATAGTGAATCTGCATCCCTCCACCTTGCATCAAGGCGATCTCTTCATCCAGGATGGCTTTGGGCAATCTATATTCGGGGATGCCATATCTGAGCCAGCCTCCGCAAGCTTCTTCAGCTTCAAAGAGATCTACTGCAAAACCCTCATAACTAAGATAGTAGCCGCAGGTCAAGCCACTGGGACCACCACCGATGATGGCTACTTTCTTCCCATTTGGCGTCTTCTTTGCGGGAGTATATTGCCAGACATCCTTGAGGTCTTTATCGGCAGCAAAGCGTTTAAGTTGGCGAATAGCGATGGGATCTTCCACCAGCTGCCGTCTGCATTCTTCTTCACAAAAAGCGGGACACACACGACCGATAGATAGTGGCATGGGCAATTTCTCTTTGATCACCTGCACCGCTTCATGGTATTTACCATTGGCGATCAGGGATACATAGGTCTGGATATCCACTTGATCCGGACAGGCCAGCTTACAGGGCGCTTCACAATCTGCATAGTGATTGCTGATCAGCAGTTCCAGAGCCATTTTGCGGGCTGCGAGTATTTCTTCGCTATCGGTGGTGATCTTCATGCCGGGCATGAGTTTGGTGCCGCAGGAGGTAACAAATCCTTTGCGGCCTTCCACTTTCACGGCACACACCCAGCATGAGCCATAAGGTGCTAATTCCTGATCATGACACAAGGTGGGAATATCAATACCCTCGCGTTTGGCGAGGTCCAAGATTGTGATTCCTTCGGGGGCGGTGATAGTTTTTCCGTTTAATACTACTTCCATGAGGCTCATCCTTTACTGATCGCATCAAATTTGCAGACCGTATAGCAGGATCCGCAGTGGATGCATTTATCTTGATCGATTATATGTGGTTCTTTCACTTTTCCGGCAATACAAGAAACCGGACACTTGCGCACACAGGCTGTACAGCCAATGCACTTGTCGGGAATAATCTCATATCTGATCAGCGCAGTGCATACTCCCGCCGGACAGCGTTTATCCTGTATATGCGCCAGATATTCATCTTTGAAATAACGTAAAGTGGTCAGCACCGGATTCGGTGCGGTCTGTCCCAATCCGCAGAGTGAACCTTTGATGATATTGGTAGCCAGGTCTTCCAGTTTGTCGATATCTTCCAGCTCGCCTTTGCCCTCGGTGATGCGGGTCAGGATTTCGAGCATGCGTTTGGTACCGATGCGGCAGAATGTACACTTGCCACAGGATTCATTTTGGGTAAAATTGAGGAAAAAGTGTGCCACATCAACCATGCAGGTGCCGCTATCCATCACCACCATTCCGCCGGAGCCCATGATCGCTCCCGTGGCATTGATGGAATCATAATCCACCATGGTATCCAATAAAGAAGCTGGGATGCAACCTCCCGAAGGTCCGCCCATCTGCACGGCTTTGAAGGGTTTATCGGTCTTCATCCCCCCGCCTACCTGGTAGATGATGTCGTGGAGGCTGATTCCCATGGGAACTTCGATCAAGCCACTCCCGGCAATCTTCCCAGCCAAAGCAAAGACCTTCGTGCCGGGAGATTTCTCGGTGCCAATCTTGCGATATTCATCGGCACTATGATTGATGATCCAGCTGATATTGGCCCAGGTTTCCACGTTGTTGATATTGGTCGGGCAGCCCCACAAGCCACTTTCTGCCGGAAAAGGAGGCCGTATGGTGGGCATCCCGCGCTTGCCTTCGATGGATTGCATCAGAGCGGTTTCCTCGCCACACACAAAAGCTCCGGCTCCTTCCTTGATATGCAGTGCAAAATTGAAATCCTTGCCCATGATCTTCTGGCCTAAATATCCTTTCTGCTCTGCTGCGGCAATAGCGACCTTGAGGTGAGCTATGGCCATGGGATATTCGGCGCGGCAATAGATGTATCCTTCGTCAGCGCCCATGGCATATGCGCCGATGATCATCCCTTCAATCACGTTGTGCGGATCACCCTCCAGGGTACTGCGGTCCATGAATGCTCCCGGATCTCCCTCATCCGCATTGCAAACTACATATTTTTTATTTCCCTGGGCACGGGCGGCAAAGCTCCACTTTAAGCCCGTGGGAAACCCTGCTCCGCCCCGACCTCTGAGTCCCGATGCTTTGACGGTGGCCACGATCTCCTCAGGTGTGCTGGCCAGAGCTTTTTTCAAAGCAGTGTATCCCCCACGAGCTTCATAGTCTTCGATAGACTTGGGATCGATCACGCCGCAATTGCGCAAAACAATGCGGGTCTGAGCCTGCAAGAGACTATTCCTGCTCCCTTCCTGCTTCTCGCTGAGGATCACATTTGCCTCAGGGACTTGACCTTGCAAATATGCTTCTATAAAATCTGTAACTTTATGCGGGTCCACCTTGCCCAAGCTGATTGTGCCCAGCTCCGCTCCGCTCAGCTCCACTATCGGTTCTTCAAAACACATCCCGATACAGGCCGTGCGCTTGAGAGTGATGTCAGGCTTGCTTGCACAGTATTTCTCCAAAATCTTATAGACTTCCATCGCCCCAGCAGCCACTCCACAGCTTGCCAATCCTACCTTTACGGTGATTGCGCTCATTTCTCCTCCCCTTCCGCATAGCGGTCCAAAATGCCTGAGATGGCTTCCGGCGTGAGTTTGCCAAAAGTAGTATCATCGACCATCATCACCGGAGATAAAGAACAGCAACCCAGACACGCCACCTCCATCAAGGTGAAATTCATGTCTTTTGTGGTATCTTCATCGCCTTCCAATTGTAAAGCAGTCTGGAGCGCTGCTTTGATCCCATCGGCATCGGAAACATGGCAGGCGGTACCTTTGCAGACCCGGATGATATGTTTTCCCTGCGGTTTGAGCTTAAACATTGAATAAAAGGTGGCAACGCCATAGATATCTGCTGCAGGAATTTGCATCTGCTCCGAGACATAGCGCATGGCTTCTTTGGATAGATACCCGAGACATTGTTGGACTTCTTGTAATAAGGGGATCAGAATTCCGGGCTTGGATTTATAAGCCCTGAGAATTTCATCAAGCTGAGAAAAGTTGTTTTCCATAGCGTTTCCTTTGTTCGTAGCTTTTGGCTCAAGTCCATCACACACACAAGTTGGGAACAAAAACCAATGCAAACAACAAATTCAGAGTCTTTGTGAATTGTCAAATGAAAAATCCCGCCTGCCACTCTTTGCCGCTTTCCAGGAAGCTGTTCCGGCATTTCATCAGGCATGATTGAGCAGTTTTAGCTCGATCGGATGCGGATGCAGATAGATTTGATCCGCCAAATAACTCTTATCATATTTGCGCACATAATGATTAAGCAGAGTAATGGGTACGATGAGCGGGATGAGTCCCTCCTTGTATTGGCTAAGGATTTCCATCATTTCCTGTTTTTCGAAAGCATCCAGATCCTGCTTGAAATAGCCCAGAATGTGTAGCAAGACATACTGCTGTTTACTGGGTGTGGCCTGTCGCTTGCAGGCTGTCATCAAAAGCTCAAAATAGTGCGTCAGAAGCTCTGACAACGGCTCTTTCTGCAAAGCTGCCACCAGTTTCCCCATTTCCCGATAATGCTGGGGACTATGCGCCATGATCAGGTATTTATGGATGGTATGAAATCGCACCAAATCACGTGCTTTGACCTTGCCGTCAATCATCTGCTGCCAACGTTGCATGATGAAAATGCGGGTGATAAAATTTTCCCTGCGCTCAGCATCATGCAATCTCCCCTCTTCCTCCACCGGTAAAAGCGGAAATTCATGCATGAATTCACGGGCGTAGATGCCGATTCCGGTCTTGCCCGGAACTCCTTGGTAAGGGGGATAGACTTTTACCTGCTCCAGCCCACAGGAGGGAGATTTGCTCTTGAAGATATATCCGCAGAGCCTTTCCTGCTTGAGTGCTGCTATGGTAGGTTTGCAAAAGGAAAGCATCCGCTCCGTGTGATCGATTCCGGTCTTGATGGTGAGCATGCGGTAATCATCTTTATTCCCCACCAAGTGCATTGCCTCTCGGGGAATAGCAAGTCCACATCCGACCTCCGGACAGATCGGGATATACTCCGCAAATTGGCCCAAGGTATCTACAATCCAAGAGTCATACTTGTGCCCACCGTCAAAGCGTACCTCTTCCCCCAAAAGACAGGAAGATACGCCCAATTTTATTCTTGGCATGGTCTCTCTCCAGTTTTTGCTTATTAAATTTAGCTTTGCTACAAGCCTGATGCTGTCAAGAGATTGTTGCATTATTCGTTATACATACAGCGAGGGTCTCACACAGATTACACGGATTTCACAGATTTTATAAGAAGAGGTTATCCGTTATGCGTTATGGGTTATCCGTACAGCGAGGGTCTCA
>JARRCD010000080.1 GCA_029982875.1 Candidatus Cloacimonadota bacterium
ATGGTAAACCGTCCCATGGATACCGATTGGTACAGTTCTTCAGATAAGTTTAGAACTCAGAGCGGAGCCGATAATCGCGCCCGCAATTTCTATAGCGATTCCACCGAGTGTGATCCAACGGCTCCAGTAGAGGGGTCTACTACGGCTATTTATCCCATGACCACATTTGTAGTTATCCCCGGCGGAGTAGGCGATATCTCCGGTACCGTCACCGGTGACAACGATGAGCCTTTGGCAGATGTAACAGTTACGGTCAACGGTCGTCCCTATAGCACTACTACCGATGATAATGGTGAATTCTTTATTGCTAACGTGCTCCCGGGTGATTACGTTGTCAGCTTCAGCAAATACACCTACATCAGCCAGACGGTAAATATCACCTTAGAAGAAGATGAAACAGAGATCATGAATATCAGTATGGAATTGATGCCCCAAGTTAGCGTAACGGGCACCATTTTAGCCAGCGATACCGGATTGGGCATCGCCGGAGCCAATATTCATCTGATCGGCTATGCGGATTACAGTATGAGCAGCGTGGCTGATGGCAGCTTTAGTAATTCGGAAGTATTTGCCAATCAAAGCTATGAATACATCATCTCGGCTTCTGGATATACCAGCACCAGTGGTACCATCACGGTGGGGAATACAGATTACGATATGGGCACTATCACCCTTACAGAAATCGCTTATGCCCCCAATTCTGTGGAAGCCGAACTCAATGACAGCTATAATGCCGTCAATATAAGCTGGAATGCTCCGGATCCCAATGCCATGGAAATCACCGAGAGTTTCGAAGCTACTGCGTTCCCGCCCCAAGACTGGACGCAAAGTATCACCAATGATGGGCCCGCAAATACGCTGGGGATATATCCCACCTGGTGCAATTTTGGCACTATCACCATTGCTGGCAGCGGAGATGTGTCCCCTACCGAAGGCATCAAACAAGCCGGTCTTTGGTGGGATTATTCCCATCAGGATGAATGGCTGATCACCCCTTCATTCAATTGCCCCCCGGACGCACATCTCAGCTTTGATACCTACCTGCACATGGGTTCGCCAAATAACGATCATTACTATGTAAAGGTCTCTACCAATGAGGGCTCAAGCTGGAATATCCTCTGGGATGGCGCCGCTCAGCCGGAAGCATTGAATAACTATGATTACCTCATCACTGTGGGGCTCGAAGAGTATGGTGGCATGCAAGTTCAACTGGCCTTCCATGCCGATGATCCACCCTCTAATGAAGGATTGTGGTTCCCGTGGTTTATCGATAACGTCTATATCGGAAACTTTGTCGATCGCATCGAGTTTGAGCCCACCCCAGCTCTCACCGATATCAGGGATATAGCACAAAAGGCAAAATCTGATCAGCACACTCCGGATCAGCCTGCCCGAACTTACCTGAGCGGGCAAAATGCCCTATCCCATACCGGCAGCAAAGCTCCAGATAAGAACATTATCCTACCTGCAAGCAGATCCTCGCATCGGTCCCTGGAAGGATATCAAGTCTGGCGCCTGATCTCAGGACAAGAACAAAATGAGAATAACTGGGTCTCTCTCACGGATGAGATTATCTCAAACCTGAATTTCACCGATGAAAGCTGGAATACACTGGCAAATGGTACTTACAGATGGGCTGTGAAAGCCATCTATACGGCAGACGTAAGCTCTGTGCCGGCTTTCTCAAATCCCCTGGTCAAAGAAGTGGTCAGTGGTAATATCGTTGGTTTTGTGAGAAAAGAAAACGGACAGGGCATTCCCAATGCTACCGTCACTGCCTCTGGAGGTTTTTCCGCAAATACCAACAGCGCCGGAGCATATAGCCTCACCGTTCCCGCCGGAGTATATACAGTTACCGCCTCAGCGGCAAGTTATGATAGTTTGAGCTATGAAAATATCACTGTGGCTCCAAGTCAAAATACTACCCTGAATTTCATTTTGGAGCCCACCTCAAACGGCGACGAGCTAATTCCGGTGACAGTTACAGCACTCAACCCAAACTATCCCAATCCCTTCAACCCAGAAACCACTATCAGCTATGATATCAAGGAAGCCGGCGAGGTTCGCCTGGATATCTATAACCTCAAAGGTCAGCTGGTACGCACTCTGGTAGATAAGGCTCAAGTTCCCGGACGCTATCGCATCGTCTTTGACTCTCGTGACAACAAAGGTAATCCGCTCTCCAGCGGCATCTACCTCTACCGTTTGCAAACCAAAGATTACCAAAGCACCCGTAAAATGATGCTAATGCAATAATCTACTATCTAAGCAAAGCAATAATAAGCCCCGAAATCCTTCGGGGCTTTTTTAGCTCCAATTTACCTTCCCTCATACACCCACGTTGTTTTGAGAGTTTTTTGGGTTGTGAGTTGACGGGAACCACTCTGGGTTGCATATTGTAAGAAACTAAATATCATATAATTGTGGCATACTATTATTTGATGCAGAGATCCCTGCGCTCTGTCCAGGGGGGTAGTAGCAAAACAGGCGACATGAGTAGGCGGTACCTCGACCGCCTGTACGGTGGTGGGGGGAGAGTACTTGCTATTATGATGAGAGTGCTTGGGGAAAACGCTTTATCGGGTGAAGGTAAGTTCTGAATAGATGCTGGACAGCAAGAGTGTGCCCATTACTTGAAATCCGGCATGGGGCTGAGTTGGTCTATTAGGCCGGTTTCTTTTAAGAGAAGCTTTGCTTGAGGCCAAAAGGGCTGCATCTTTAGCAGTTCGGCAGTTTGGGCTTTGCTGCTGAGGTGAGAGACAGTTTTTGCCAGAGCGATTATGGCGGCTTTGGTATTTGCTTCCAGTTCGAAGTCCAGCGTGGCGGCAAAGCGGATCGCGCGCAGCAGGCGCAAGGAATCCTCGGCAAAGACTATCCGCGGATCGCGGGGTGTGCGAATCACTTTGTTTTGGAGATCTTGCAAGCCTTGTGTGCAGGGGTCCAGAATCCGGTCTGAAAAGAGTTTGAGATAGAGGCAATTGACGGTAAAATCACGCCGCCAAACATCTTCTGCGAGAGTGGCATAGCGGATATGGGGGAAGCGGCTACCGGGAGTGTATGTATCCTGACGGCTTTGCACCAGGTCTACCGTGATGCCCTCAAAACTCATGCGCACCGCGCCAAATCTGGGAAAATGCTCATAGCTTTGGACATTCACGCGCTTTTTGAGGAAGTTTGCCAGTTTGATTCCGCCATGGCGCTTTTCGATACAGAGATCAAAATCGGAGAAATCATCCCGGCCTAAAAGGTGATCCCGCAGCACACCGCCTACAAGATAGCTTTTATTGGCAAAATCAGTATCCCGGATGAGGTCTTGCATTAACTGCTGAAAGGCCAATAGGGTCATAAAAGCTCCGCAATCACAGCATTTGAGATAAAAAGCGCCTGCGGAGTGAGGCGGATATGGCCAGCCTGAGGCTCGATGAGTCCCAATTTGCTCAATTGGGCAAGCTTGACTTCCCGGCCTTGAACAAAGTCATGCCCAAAGCGGGATTTGAAGGTGGCCAGATCCATTCCCTGGAGCAAGCGCAGAGCCATCATGATATAATCTGCCTCAGCATCCGCCTGGGGATCTGCGCGACCAAAGATTTTTCCAGATTCAAGCATGGCTTGATAGCTGTCAAGATCAGCGGGATTCTGATAACGGAGGCCTTGAAAATATCCACAAGCCGAAGCACCCCAGGCCAGATAGTCGTCACCTTGCCAATAGAGGAGATTGTGGCGGGATTGATAGCCGGGGCGGGCAAAATTTGAGATCTCATACTGTTCAAAGCCTGCCGTCTGGATTGTCCGGCGGATGGTATGATATTGTGCGGCCAAAAGCTCATCGCTGGGGATGCGCTTACGATCCTGAATCAGCTCGCTGTCGTCATGGATTTCCAAGAGATAGCAAGAGATGTGCTCGAGGGGAAGAGCCAGGAAAAGATTTAGATTTTGCTTTACGCTTTCCAGCGTGCTATCCGGCAGGCCATAGATCAGATCTGCTGAGATATTCTTATAACCAAATTCTCTGAGCAGCTTGATTTTAGCAGGGATATCACTGGCCTTGTGTTGGCGATCCAGATAGCTCAGCTCGTGTTCCAGCATAGATTGCAGGCCCAAAGAAAGCCGATTGATGGGGGTAGAGCTGAGTTTTTGCAAAAAGTCCGGACTAATCTGGATGGGATTAAGCTCCAGGGTGATCTCAACATCAGGGGTAAGAGGCAAGCCGGCAATTAGTTCCGAAATCTGCTCGGCGGAAAGCAGCGAGGGTGTGCCGCCGCCAAAATAGATGGTAGAGAGCTCTTTAAAGCCGTGGGCCAGATACAGTTCTTTTTCAGATAAAAGCAGCCGATAATAGGCTTCGGCAGCTTTCCGGCCATATTTAAGCGTGAAAAAATTGCAATATCTGCAGTGACTTAAGCACCAGGGAATGTGCAGATAAAGACCTAACGGGCGCGTCTGAAGATTCTGTTCCACCTTATATGCGGCGTGTCATACAGCTTGTTGTATTCGATGCCCCGCGACCAAAAGATCAGCCAGGGCGAACCGGTGATATCGCGGCGGTCCAAAAAGCCCCAATAGCGGCTGTCCTCGCTCACATCCCGGTTATCACCCATCACAAAGTATTTCCCTTCAGGTACTTTGATGGGGCCAAACCAATCGCGGTTGAAATTCTTGCGGCTTGAATTGCCCGCCTCCACACGGTAGGGTTCATACCAATTCGCCAGACTCACAGCATCAATATTATTGGGGCGTAAGCGGCTGTCTTCGATCACGCGGGGAGATTGCGGCGGACTGGGAATTGCCACTCCGTAACACTCATAACCTCGCGTGAATTCTTCATTGTTGACGTAGACGATCTTATCCCTTATTTCGATGATATCTCCGGGCATCCCGATCACGCGTTTTACCACGTTGCGGCGGGCATAATAGGTGATGTGAAAAAAAGTGATGGGAAATTTGGAAAAAGCCTGTCTTTTATTGAGATAGAGAGGAGAAAAGAGCTCGATAAAATTGTCTTCATAGTCCGGATGCTCGGGAGTATTGACCTCAATCTTGGGATAGCGAAAAGTAACGATATCTTCCCGCTTGGGATCGGTGAAGTAATACTTCAGCTTGTTCGCCACTAAAAAGTCTCCGGTTAAAAGGGTCTTTTCCATTGAGGAAGAGGGGATCATAAAGTTTTGGAAGGTGTAATTACGGATGATCATTGCCACCACAAAGGCAAAAAGTATGGCTTCCACCCAATCCTGGAGAGCGGGTTTGCGTTTATGAAATTTCTTGCCCTGAGGCAGGGGAGTCAAGCTGGGCACTTTTGTAAGCTTACTGTCTTTTTTGGAGACAATTCTTTTTCTTTCTTTCATGTATAAGAGATTCCTTTGCTAACTGCTATAAGTAATTTAACTACAAGGCTGCAATCAAGGCTTTGATGTCAAGCTGAATATTTTTTGGACTTCCGCCTAAGCTGCCAGATTACTCCGGCGATAAGGGCAAGCAGGGTGAGGATCAAGCCGGCTAAACTGAGCTTTATGCTCAAGCGATAACTCTCGGGCTCAAAGCGCAATTCAACGGTGTGTGCCCCGGCCGGGACAGGCAAGCCTCTCAGGATATAATTTGTCGGGTAGATAGGGATTTCTTCGCCATCTACAAAGGCTTTCCAACCGGCGGGGTAATATACTTCGCTGAGCACCAGCAGAGCAGCTGTATCGCTCTCGTAGGCATAGGCCAGCTTATGCATTGAGGCTACAGTTTGTTCTACCCTTGCTTGTTGAGGAGCAGAGATATTGGGCAGGGCTTGTTCCAGGATTGCCGTATGGGCAGGATCAAAATCCGGGTTCCACAATTCCGCCAAAGCTGCTTCCGGGCTATTAGCCAGCAGAGTATCTCGCACAAACCAAGCGCGAGGCAGATGCATGAGGTTTTCGTAGATTGATAGCCTGCCATTGTAATATAGCGGGCGCAGATTTTGCAAGAGGGAGCCATAGGGCAGGGAATCCGGCACAATGATGTATTTAGTGGAGAGCATATTCATCACGGGAGTTGGTTTTTCCACACCCCCTTGCTGGAATACACCTTTCAGGTAGCGGATCACCTCACCATCCCGGTTACCTGATCCATTGATCACTTTGAGCACATCGTCATAGCGTTTTAATTTGGCCGCTGAATAGCCTTCAATGCTCTGGTGGAAATATGCCCATTCTCCGGGACTGCGGATCTGATTTGTATTGAAGGGATAGATGCGGAAGTTTTCGTCATCATTGAGCAAAAACTGGTCGTAATCCTGCATTTTAAACTGGGTCTGCCGGGCTGAGACATGCTGCAAGGTCTCCTGTTTGAGATGCTTGCCGGTATAGGCCCAGAGATCGATGAAGGTGATTAAGGTGATAAGGATTACAAAGGAGCTGGATTTGAGCCTTTTGATGCTGCACAGATAGGCTAATCCCATGCTGACGCTGAGGAACATAAAGGCCAGAATCCCGCTCTTGGCCAGCGCATCCAGGCGCAGAGCCTTAAGGCCTTCCAATTGATTCAGGGCATTTGCTTCTTGATAGCGGATTTGTTCTGTAGCCGTGGTAAAGGGCAAGGCGCTAAAGATGCTCTTGGCAAAGAACAGCCAGAGCAGAAAGACTACGCCAGAGATCCAGAAGAGCTTGAAATAATGTTTTTTCCAGAGGTTATTTCCGGCGTTATCGATTACCGTTTTCAAACCGAGTGCGGCGAGAATTACGGCGTTGAATTGCACGATAATAAGCGACATGGAGGGCACGCGGAACTTATTGAAATAGGGCAGATACTTGAAAAAGAGGTCGGAGAGCGCGGGAGTAGCGCTGCCAAAGCTCATCAGCGTAAAGATCAGGCTGCTGATCCACAAAAAGATGGTCAGCCTTTTATCTTTGCCCCAGAGCGCCAGGACGCCAAAGGCCAATACCACAATACCAAAGTAATTGTACACCTGAGTAAAGGGCATGTAACCCCAGTAGTTTTGATTGATCCCGCCAAGAAAGTCAGGCACGATAAAGCCCAGGATTTCCTTAGGATGAAAACTCCAGCCTTGCGCGTATGCTTTATCCAAGCCTGCGGCACCTCCGCGCATGGTGTATTTGCTGTATTCCATGGTGCTGAGATAGGGGTTCATCACGGCCAGGACGGTGAGCCCAAAGGCCAGCACAAGCAGGAGAGTCCAGATGCCAAATCGTTTCATTTCCCGCTGTTTGATACTGATAATCAGCTCATAGAGCCAGTAGATTCCGATCAGGAGATAGAGATAATAGCTGATCTGGGGGTGATTTTCCCTGAGTTGGGTGATCAGGAAAGTAGCCAGCAAGCCCAAAGAGAGCAAGCCCGGCTTGGACTTGAGATAGAGTATCGCCCAGAAAACCCAGGGGATATACATGATGGCGCGAAACTTGGTATTATGCCCGATTTCCAAAAGTCCAGCCCAGTGGCAGGAAAAGATAAAGGCGATCGCACCAAAAAAGCAAATCCAGGGGTCCAGCTTCAGATGCCGCAGCAGCACAAAGATGCCGAGACCTCCGATAAAGAGGAGGAATATGCGCCAGTTGATTACTCGGTCTGTGAGTTTAGTGATGTTTTCCAAAAAGGGATAACGATTGGGGAAAGAGATCATATAGGCTGGCATCCCGGAAAACATGCTTTGCGTCCAGAGTGCGGGGTCATCGTGTTCTTTATTGTATTCTATAATGCTTTGTGCGGCACCGCGCCATTGAGTGATATCGCTGGCTTGAGGCTCCATCTGCTGATAAGCGATGGGGAAATACAATACACTCACGATGATATACAAAAGGGCAATCAAAATCCAAGGCAGGTATTTATTTATCTTCAGAGGAGCTTTTACTGCCTCTGTCTTTGGGGGCGCTGTCTTCATTTTTGGGTTGACTTTTTTCTGGCTCATAAAAACCTCTGTTAAAACGATTTTGTAAGCAGTTTATTTTTTTTGCCTGTATCGGTCAAGTAAAAATGAGAGGAATAAGATGATATTTGAATTTCAAAAGAAAATCTATGGCTATGAATGCGACATCTATGGTCACATGAATAATGCCAATTATCTGATGATGCTGGAGGCAGCTCGCAGTGAAGCCTTGGTGGAGATGGATATGTCGATCGCCAAGCTCTTGGAGATGAATATCCAGCTTTTGATATTGCACTATGAATTGGACTATCTGAAAGCACTTGCTTTAGAGGAAGTCGTCACCGTGCAAAGCTGGTTTTACAACATCAACCGGCTCAAGGGATTTTGGCGGCAGGAGGTATATAATGCGAACGGCGAATTATGTTTTACAGCCAGATTTACTGTGGTTCATGCCAGTGCCGGAAAGGCAAAACGCCTCTCGCCGGAGGTCTTTGAGCATTTATATCAGTTTTTGGAAAAGCGGGAATAAAGAGCTGCGGCCAAGTTCTTGTGCTATACAGTTCCACAGATCATGCCGAAGATGGCGGCCATGATCAACATCGTAAAGGGATTGAGCTTGAACTTCCAGGTAGCCAAGAAGCAGGCGGTAAAGATTCCCAAGGCATACCAGTTTTCTACGGCGTGATCAATGATCATGATCAGGGCCGCGGCGATTAAGCCTACCGAAAGCAATTTCAAGCGCTTAAAGATCTGCTGAAACCATGGTAGTTTTTTGAGTTTGAGATAGCTGATGGTGATTGTGAGCATGATCAGCAAGGAAGGCAAGGTCACTCCCAAAGTGCAGAGCAGAGAACCGATGATACCAGCCTTTTGATAGCCAATAAAGGTGGCGGCATTGATGGCTATCGGTCCCGGGGTCATCTGCGAGATAGCCACGACCTGCACATATTCAGCCTCTGTAAGCCAGGCATGATTGAGCACTACTTCCTGTTGAATCATAGCCAGAATGGCATATCCTCCGCCAAAGCTAAAGAGTCCGATCTTGAAGAAGGTGAAGAGCAGGTTGAGATAGATCATGATCTGCTCTCCCAGAGGGCATAGATCAAGGTTAGCAAGATCGGGTATACTGGAGAGACATTTAGTACCCCTACCACAAGTGCGATGACAAGAGGGAACCAGGCATTTTTGAGGGTGAGACCGCTTTTTCTTGCCATCTGGATCAAAGGCACGGCGATCAAGGCAACCACCGCCGGTCTGAGGGCAGTAAATGCACGTTGCACCAGCGTTTGTTCGGCATAACGCTGAAAGAGCATGGCGATGATCAGGATCGAGATGGTGGAGGGGATGATGGTACCCAAAACCGCTAAGAGCATGCCAATATTGCCTCGGACATGATAACCGGTATAGATGCTGATATTTACGGCAATGGACCCCGGACAGCTCTGCGCTGCCGCCAGCCCATCCAGAAATTCATCCTCCGTGATCCAACCCTGACGTTCACAGACCTCACGCTTGATCAACGGAATCATGGCATAACCGCCACCAATGGTAAAAGCTCCTATCTTTAAAAAGGTGAGAAATATTCGAAGTAGCATTTACTCAGGCTTGGCGGATGAGATTGAGTAACTCTGGTAAAAGCTCTGCTTCCGGTACCTTCTTGATGATCTCACCATGAGCAAAGATCAACCCCTCGTTATCACCACCGGCGATGCCAAAATCGGCTTCTCTGGCTTCTCCGGGGCCATTAACTGCGCAACCCATAACCGCTATGGTGAGCTCTCTATCGGCAAATTCCTGCAGGGCAGCTTCCACTTTTTGCACCAGCCGGATGAGATCAATGCGCGTGCGGCCACAGGTGGGACAAGATACGATTTTCAAGCCCTTGCGCAGCCCCAGATTGATCAGAATCTGACGCGCCACCCAAACCTCTTTTTGGGGATCATCACTTAGGGAGACCCGGATCGTATCACCAATGCCTTCTTCCAGCAATATCCCTATCCCAATAGCACTCTTGATGCTGCCAGAAAGTAAAGTTCCAGCTTCAGTTACACCCAGATGCAGGGGGTAATCGCAGCGTTTGGACAATTCCCGGTAGCTGGCCAACATGAGTTCGAGGTTTGAGGCTTTGGCTGAGATTTTGATCTCATGATAGCCCAAATCCTCCAGAATCTTGACATGGGAAAGCGCGGCCTCTACCATGGTATCTTTGCCATGACCATATTTGGAGAGTAAATCCTTGGGCAGAGAACCGCTATTTACTCCGATGCGGATGGGGATTTTGTGGTCCTTGGCAACCGCGACAAGGCTTTCCACCCCTTGGCGGGAACCGATATTGCCGGGATTGATCCTGAGCCCGTCTATGCCATTTAAAATGGAAGCTATGGCAAGCTTATAATCAAAGTGAATATCCGCTACCATGGGAAGATCGCAGCTTTGCTTCAACGGCTTGATGGCCTGCGCATCATCCAGATCCATCACAGAGAAACGGATAATCTCACAACCCGCAGCTTGCAGTTCCCGAAGCTGTTTCTGGGCCGCTGGCAGATTGCTGGTCTTGACACTGAGCATACTTTGGATCGAGATCGGGGCACCACCTCCAATCTTGATATCTCCTAAATAGATAGGACGAGTCGCTTTACGATAATACTCTTTCATAATGGCAAAGGACTACAGGGGCAAAGTTTTGTCAACTGGAATTATCCTGCCCTTCCCCCAAAAATCGGAAGTTGCCCTGAAATAAGATCAGAGAGATCATTGCCCCTACAATCAATCGCGGGAAAGCCCTGCCAAAAAGCCAATGGCAATACCGGAATAATTGTCTGCTCTCGTATACTGATTTCTACCTTCGTTATTCAGTTTAGAATAAGACACTTTGAGCGGTGATTAGTTAGGTAGACAAGATGATAGGCGGTCGGCTTTAGCCACCGTATGCCGAGTGAGCAGAGCATGAGAATAAGATGATAGGCGGTCGGCTTTAGCCACCGTATGCGATGCAGGCAAGGAATAGGATAAGATGAATTCCGGTGTGCTTTAGCCACCGGCAAAAGCAGCATTTTATTGATCTGATTCCGGAAAGCCATACTTGGTGAGCCGAATCCAGGCCTTGCGGCATTTCAAATTCCTGGACAAATGCAGAGCTGCTATACTTGTATCACTGCTAAATATAGTTATCCACAGCTGAATTTTTGGGGAATGCCTGCTATTTCTCCCCTTGAGGAGCAAGATTTCGCTTGCTGGGACAACTAAACTTCAGAATACTATTGCAGGATTATGATAGCATCCTGCGTTACAATCTCTTCGCTGCTATTCTGAATGGGTGCCGGAGATTCTGTTACGGTAGGTTGTTTGGGCATATACAGAGCTTCGATTTTGGGTGAGTATGCCACAATAAAGCCGCCAAAGACGATGGATACCATGCTCATTAGTTTGATCAGGATATTGAT
>JARRCD010000005.1 GCA_029982875.1 Candidatus Cloacimonadota bacterium
CATCAGCATCAGGAAATCCAGATAAGCCTGGGGCGCCACAAAGCCGATATTGGAGAATTGCTTATTGGGGAGAGATTGCAATATCTTGCGGGTGCGGGGGTGCACGGGGAAAACGATTCTGGTACCGAGTAAATCCAATGAGCTGAGAATGTGATTCAGTTTCTTAGGATCATCCACGTTGTAGGGACGATGCAGAGTAAGAAGGAAATAGGGTCCATCTGCTTTCAGTTTCAATTCCTGTAAGACCTTAGATTCGGTGCGCGCTTTGGCAATTCCGAAGGCCAGAGAATCCACCATGATATCTCCCACCAAGTGGCATTTATCCGTCAAACCCTCCCGCTGCGCATTTGCCATGGCTTTTTGCGTGGGAGCGAGCAGGATATCGGAAATATGGTCGGTTACAATGCGATTTATTTCTTCGGGCATACTGCGATTGAAGCTTCTGAGGCAGGCTTCCACGTGGACGGTTTTGATCTCCAGTTTAACAGCAGCGAGCGCCCCGGCAAGAGTGGTATTGGTATCTCCATATACTATTACCAGGTCTGGCTGCTGTTTTTCCAGAATTGGCTCAACCAAAGCCAAAATCTCCCCGGTTTGCACGCCCTGAGAGCCGGAGCCAACGCAAAGATTGAAGTCTGGGGCTGGGATTTCCATGTCTCTGAAGAATACTTCATTCATCTGGAGATCATAGTGTTGTCCGCTATGAATGATTATTTCATGATGTCCGGCAGCTCGGATAACTTTGGATAAAGGTGACAGTTTCACAAATTGCGGTCTTGCTCCCACGATCTGTACTATCTTCATGAATTCTCCTCTCTAATGCTTGATGGGCAGAAAGATCAAGTCGCTATCTTCCGCCATGCTATTCCCGCTATAATCTGTGCTTTCTTTGAGTAATCTCAAGCTATAGGAGCGGTAGTTGGTGAGGTCTTCCGTAGGTCTTAAGATTACTTTGGGGCCTTGAATACTCAGGATTTCAAAGTCTGTTTCAATTCCGGTATCGGTCGCAAAGAGCTTGAGCTGTAGATTTCTTTTAGTCATTATTTCGGAAAAGTAGAGCTCGATATGGGGGCGTAAATCATTGACAGTGGATCCATTACGGGGATTGCTACCCAACAATCTGGGTGGAGTATCATCCTGAAATATTGCCGGAGAAAATGAGCGGGAGCTTTCTGGGCTGAGATTTCCTTTGAGATCCCAAAGATTTCTCATTCTGATCGTATACTTCAGAGAATCAGGTTTTTCGCAAAGCAGGTAGATTTTGTCCCGCTCCAGATGTTCATGCAAGATCTTAAGTCTATGTGAATTATCTTCAGAGAAGATCTCAAGTGTATTGTAATTGCTGATAGCTTCACTGAGCATGATTTCGAGCTCATAGGCAGATTTTTGTTCAATTTGTTTGATCTGCGCCAACGTAGTATCGATGTAGGTCAAGGCAAGATCCAGATTGCTCAGACCAAAAGCTTTAACACTATCCTGAAAGACGGGTTCGATAGTTTCATCGTAGCGTCCGTTGAAATTCTTATCGATATATGCCCTCAGGAAGTAGTGTGCCGGATTCAGGGCAGAGATTTCATAGCTGTATCCCGAAAGTTCTCGCATCAAAACTAAAAGCGAATCTGCAGAGAATAGCGACATACTTACGGGAGCATTCTTATCCTCAGGCAATTCATAGTTGATAAGGCCTGATACTTTTGCCGCGGGAGCATCACCATTACGGAAAACAAGGCTGTATGGTTTATCCAGGATATTGCCTCTCAGATCTTTGATGCGTGTGCTAAGGGTTATAAAGTAATTTGTATCCGCTTGCAATTCATCTTTAATCTCTACGCGCAGAGTGGCCTTAGAAAGTGAAATCCGGCGACTTAATACAGGGGGGTAAATATAGACGGCATTGGTTATGGAGCTTTTATCCAGGGGCTTGGAAAAATCGAGCTCAATAATGCCGGATGAGATGTCTCCCATTTCAGCAGGTGCAGAGGATAGGAGAGTCGGTCTTTCGGTATCCGCTTCCCCGCCGGTAGGTCCGCGCTTACTGCCGCAGGCACAGAGTGTAAATAGAATAAACATCCAGATTACGAGCTTAGAGAGCTTCACAATTTACTCCTCAATACATATTTACCCAAGGCATCATATTCTAAATTGACCAGGTTCCCCGCTCTTAACAGGGGTAGATTGCTGTGTTCTATAGTATGCTCAATCAAGGTTACATAAAACTCTCGAGTCGATAATCCGGCAATGGTGAGACTGATCCCATTGATGGCGATAGAACCTTGAGGGATCATGAGTTGTCTATCCTCTTGAGCTAATTCAAAATGGTAATATGAACTGCCTCCCCGCTGCTCTTTGCGCAAAAACTTGACGGTGCGGTCTATATGTCCCATGACCCAGTGCCCGTCCAATCTGTCACCAAGTCTGAGAGCTCGTTCCAGATTGATGAGATCGCCATTTTTCCACGTGGCAACGTTGCTCTTGACCAGGCTTTCCTGTGAGATTTGGGTCGTAAAATTCAGATCATCCAGTTGTAATACTGTAAGGCAAATGCCATTGCAAGCAATACTGGAGCCGATTTTGATGTCATCGAATAGCTGAGGACGTGAGAGCACCACATACTTGGTTCCGGAGTGCTGAATGATGCTTTGGATGGGGCTGGTGGCTTCAATGATGCCGGTGAACATGATCATACCCCATAACGTCTAATCCAGGCACTTTTTAAGGTGTTACTGCTGCTATACTCCAGGTCTCCTCCGAAGGGAAGCCCGGTAGAAAGCCTGGTTATCATGCAGGGTCTATCCTTGAAAAGTTCCCAGATATAATGCATGGTGGCTTCGCCTTCGGCCGAGGGTTTTAGTGCCAGGATCAACTCTTTGGGATTGAGCTCATGCACACGCTGGCGTAGTTTGTCGGTATTGATTTCTTCCGGACCAAAACCATCTATGGGGGAGAGGAGATGTCCCAAAACGAAGTATTGTCCCCTGTATTCATTCATGTTTTCGATAATCTGGATATCGGCACTACTCTCCACAATGCAGAGGGTATCGAGCGAGCGTTCTTTTGAAGTACAGATCGGGCAGGGATCGGTCTCGGAAAGCATCAGACATTTGGAGCAGGGTTGATAGGCTTGCACCGTACTTTGGATGGTCTCTACCAATTCCAAGGCAAAAGCTTGATCTCCGGAGAGCAAAAACCACGCCATGCGTTGGGCTGTTTTTTTGCCTATCCCCGGAAAACGGGATAGACTTTCCACCAGCTTACTCAGCTTGGGCGAGATTAGCATTGCTTAAAAGAGCCCCGGAATCTTCATCCCACCGGTAAGTTTACCCATAATCTCTTCACTGGCTTCGGAAACCTGTTTATTTGCTTCTTGAAGCGCTGCCAGAATCAGATCTTCCAGCATCTCCACGTCTTCGGGGTCCACCGCTTCGGGATCAATCTTGATACTTTTTACTTCATGCGCTCCGGTCATACCGACAGTTACCATCCCGCCGCCGGATGAGACCTCAAATACCTTGTTCTCAAGCTCCTGTTGAGATTTCATCATCTCGGCTTGCATCTTCTGAGCCTGTTTCATCAGGTTGTTCATATTTTTTCCACCTTGTAACATGGGAACTCCTTTACGTTTATTAGGATTTAATAGATATACCAAGCTCTGAGATAAAGGGTTTTTCGTCAAGTGCTTTCATCAGAGTGGTATGAAATAAGAGTAGCGGCGCTCGCTTGAAGCTCCGAAAGTATGACAATATATCCCGGCATTCAAAACCTGAGCTATAGTTATGTGTTTTGCCTTATGTTTTATGCGGTATGCGTAATGGATCAAGGAGTTAGCAGCCAGAACTATAAGCTGCACCCACTCACCACTCTACAACTCGTCAATCACCACTCGCCCAATAGCATTGCTTGAGCATTACGCCTGCGAGGCGTAATGGTGGCGTAATGGTGGCGTAATGCAAGGCAGGGAAGAAAGGGTAGAAATTCAAAAAGGCAGGGAATGAATCCTGCCTTAATTGCATTCAGATATATGCTTGATCAACCGGCCATCATGGCGGCGATGTCATCATCAGGATTGGTGGTTTGCTTCAGGCCAAAGGTATCGATAATCACTTTGGCAACATTGGGCGAAAGGAATCCGGGCAGGGTGGGTCCGATCTGGATATTCTTGAATCCCAGAGACAAGAGGGCCAGAAGCACCGCTACTGCCTTTTGTTCATACCAAGCCAGATCAAAGGAAAGCGGCAAGTCATTAACGTCCTCAAGACCAAAAGCTTCTTTGAGTTTCAAGGCTATAACAGCTAATGAATAGGAATCGTTGCACTGTCCGGCATCGAGAACGCGCGGGATGCCGCCGATATCACCCAGGTTAAGCTTGATATAGCGATACTTGGCGCAACCGGCAGTGAGAATGATGGTATCCTGCGGGAGCTTTTCAGCAACTTCAGTGAAGTATTTGCGGCTGGGCATGCGACCATCGCAACCTGCCATGACTACAAAGCGCTTTATCGCTCCAGATTTGACGGCTTCAATAATTTTATCGGCCAAGGATAGTACTGTGGCATGGGCAAATCCACCCACAATCTCACCGGTCTCTATCTCTTTGGGAGGCTTACACTCAAGGGCACGCTTGATGATCGGGCTGAAATCCTTGGCTTTGCCATCCTGGCGATCGGTAATATGCACTGCGCCGGGATATCCCGCCATTCCTGTGGTGAAGAAACGATCCAGATAGGCGTTTTCTTTGCGCAAGGGTACGATGCAATTTGTAGTCATCAGAATGGGACCGTTGAAGTTTTCAAAGTCCTCCAGTTGATGCCACCAGGAAGAGCCGTAATTACCATGGAAGTGTTTGAATTTCTTGAAAGCAGGATAGTAATTGGCCGGCAGCATTTCACTATGGGTGTAGATGTCAATTCCCTTGCCTTCGGTTTGGATCAAGAGCTCTTCAAAGTCCTTCAGATCATGGCCAGAGACCAGAATTCCGGGGTTTTTGCCCACGCCGATGTTTACATGAGTAGGCTCCGGATTGCCAAAAGTAGTGGTATGAGCTTCATCCAGCTTTGCCATTACTTTCACGGCGTGCTCACCGGTCTTGAGAACCATAGCGACCAAATCGTCGGAACTGAGACTGTCATCGATGGTGGCAGCAAGGCCTTCCATCATAAATTTGTTTACTTCATCATCCTGGTAACCCAGCATGGCGGCATGATCACCATAGGCACCCACGCCTTTGATCCCGATGGTGATGGTCTCACGCAAGCTGCGGATATCTTCATTTTCAGTCTTCAACACGCCCACTTTAGTGGCGAAATCTGCATATTGATCTTTTGTAATCTTGAAGGTAACGGCATCGGGGCAACTGCCACATTTGTCACCGATGAGGGCACAAAGCTCATCTTTGCGTTTATCGCGCCGAGCAATGGCTTTGTCGATCATAGTCGTGATCACATCTTCAGACCAATTGGCGTTAGTGATGGTGGTAAAAAGTCCCTGCATCACAAAGATGGCATCTTCGGGATAGTATTTCCCGTTTTGGATCAGCTTGTGAGATACGTAGGCCAGACCTCTGAGGCTGTAAATAAGCAGGTCCATTAAATTGGCTAAGGTATCGGTTTTGCCGCATACACCACGCATGGTACAACCCTGATTCCGGGCTGTTTCCTGACATTGATAACAAAACATACTCATGTGTTTTCTCCTTTATTAGGTTTTGGTTTGGGCATTTTGATCACGAGGATACGCATCACGCTGTCACCCTCGTTTGTTACTGCATGTGGGATATCTTTGGGGCTATCGATGATAGTGCCGGCGGGGAAGGATTGGCTTTCCTCTCCGATAGTGAGAGTGGCAGTTCCCTCGAGCACGAAAAATGCTACATTTACCGGAGTTTTATGAGCTTTCAGATGAGCATTGGGCTGAAACTCCAGATGAACGATCTCGCCTTCGGGCTGGCTGTAAAGCTTGGTGCCGACCATGCCGTTGGCGTTTCGTATGGGGGGGATATCTTGATAAAATCTGCTTTCCATATTTTTTCTCCTTATATAATCTTGCCATCTATGCTGATGACGTTTACTTTTACAAAGTGCAGTTTACCGGCTTGTTCCAAAGCTCTTTTGATCAGCACTTCGGTACCCCCGCAGCAGGGAACATCCATGCGTACGAGGCTCACACTCTTGAGGTGAGTGAGGTGAGCTTTGATGGTATTGGTTCCGGCTTTCATGATGTTTTCCATTACCAATTCTTCACTGTATGGCTCGGCTTCGCGTTCTTCCACCCGGATAGCATCTTGGGGACAGTTACCCAGGCAAGCACCTAAGCCATCACAAAAAAGATCACTCACCAGGCGGGCTTTGCCGTCTATCAATTGCAGAGCTCCTTCCGGGCAACCGGGGATGCATGCTCCGCAGCCATTACACTTGTCTTCATCGATCTTGATCATCTGACGTTTCATTTTGTACCTCTATTAGTTTTATTATTTCTTCTAATAAAGCCTTTCCCTCTGCTTTGAGGTCAAAGGCATGTCTGCTCATGTTCCACTGATTTACCAGGAGGCGCATCGAGCCCACCACCATGCGGAAAATATGCATGGGATTCAGCTCAGGGCGGATCTCGTCTTCCTGCTGTCCTTTCCTGATAAAACCCATTACCACATCCCGATGAATGTGCATGATTGAAAGCATCTTTTCCTCTAAGGAAGGGTCATTCAGAAACAGCTCTTCGGAAAACATCACCCTGGCCAGATCGGGTTCTTCGCAAAAGATTTCATAGCGATTCATGACAAAGCCGCGAATGCGACCCAATCCGCTTAGATTGGAATTATTGAGCTTCTCTATGATGCTGCAGGATACCTGTTCGAAATAGCAAAGGATCATCCTGATCAGCTCTTTTTTGCTGGCGAAGTGCTTGTATAAGGCAGCATCAGTAACTCCCATCTCTTTGGCGAGATTTTTTGTGGTCAATTTCATATAGCCTAATTCTGCTATTACTTTGATAGCTGCATTAACGATTTCCATCTGTCTTTTGGTAAGCTCAACCATATTTATTTCCTTATCATTAGCTTAGGTAAGTAAGCATTTACTAACCATAATGGGACAGGGCTGGTTTTGGGCAAGTTATTTTTTGGGAGCTATGCGTTTCTTCCCGTGCAGGGTTGCTGTATCTTACTGAAAACTTAGAACATACATCACAAGAAAAAATCTGGGTTGCATGATGTGTTCTGGATGGCGGGAGCTTATGGATAGATATGATTTCTGGCTTTGAGTTTTGTGCTTGACAGAAAACGCTATAGCATCATATTTGGTAAAAATAAATCAAAGGAGAAATTCCGATGCGTCAGCAAACAGAAGTTCAGTAGCAGCTCTCGCATTGAAAAATCCTCAAATCTCAATTTATGGGCTGTTACTGCTTGATCCCCCCAACTACCATTATAGGAGAATTATATGCAGTTTATACAGCTCAAAAACATACACTTTACCTACCCGGATCAATACCAGGCTGTTCTTTCCGGGATCGACCTGGTGATTGCGGATCATGAAAAGATCGCTTTAATAGGGAAAAACGGAACCGGCAAAACTACATTACTGCGCATCATTTTGGGTGAATTATTGCCCACAGCAGGGCAGATTAATTACCCTACCTCGCAGCCGCATATTTCCTATCTACCCCAAGATATCAAGATACAGCAAGCAATCACTGTAAAAGACTATCTGCTAAGTGTGCATGCACAAAACTACTTACTAATCAAAGAGATCGAACGTCTTTCGGCAAAAGCTGAATTGTCAGATAGCGAAGGGATGCGTTTATCTTCCTTGTGGCACGACTATCACAATCAATATGCCGAAGACTGGGTGCAGGAAGTAGAGTCCATGCTTTCTGCTATGAATCTGCTGCATTTGCAAAAGCAGGGTTGCACAAAATTATCCGGAGGAGAAAGCACACGTTTGAATCTGGCTGCCTTGCTTTTAGAAAAGCCCGATATCCTCATCCTCGATGAACCTACAAATCATTTGGACCTCCAGCAGATTCAGTGGTTGGAGGATTGGTTGAATACATATCACAAAGCTGTGCTCTATGTCTCTCATGATAAGCGCTTTATAGATAACACTGCCACCAAAATCGCTGAGCTAAATCAGGGCAAGCTGGAAATCCGGATGGGGAATTATCAGAGCTTTGAAAGAGATAAACAACACTTGCAACACCATCAATTGGTGCAATATCATCAACGCACAAGATTGATCCAAAACCTTCGGGAAGCAGCCCAAAAACGTCGGAGCTGGGCGAGCAGTTTTCAATCCGAGACTCGATGGGAAGGCGGGGGGAAAGTATATGAATCCATCTTTAACGAAGCGCGGACTCAGATGCAGCAAGCCCGTAATATCGAAAAGCGCATCAGCATGCTAAATTAGCGATACCCCATTGATAGACCGATGTTTGAGAAAGAACGAAATGTAGTATTTGAACCCGTAAAGACTCGCAAGCAAGTACTCATAAACATTTCTCAAATGAGCTTTAGCTATGATAAGAGAAAGCTCTTTCATAATTTTGACTTTTACTTGGGAGGCAATGAAAGAATCTGGCTTTCTGGACCTAATGGTTGCGGTAAAACTACCCTCTTAAAACTGATTGCCGGCATTCTAAGCCCTGCAGAAGGCAGCATTTCTTATGCGAGCAGACTCAAAATTGGGTACTTTCAGCAGGATTTGAGCTATCTGAACACTGCAGACATCGTCATAGATTCTCTCAGGGCAAGTTACCGTGATGAGACTTACATTCGCACCTTGATGGGATGCATTGGCCTGGATAATACGATTGCCCAAAAAAGCCTTCGCGATCTTTCCTGGGGAGAGAAGGCAAAGGTGCAGATCATGGATCTCTTATTGAAAAAGCATAATGTACTGTTATTGGACGAACCCACCAATCACCTTGATATGAAGAGCAGAGAATTACTGGGGAATGCTCTAAACGAATACTCTGGTGCTCTGATATTCGTATCGCATGACAGAGCATTTATCGATCAACTCTGTACCAGAGAAGTAAAACTGTAAACGAGAGAAGTAGATATCAAACAGGTGTTTCGATTATTGACCATTATATGCAAAAAGGGCTGTGCTCATAGTCAAGCTAATCAAAGGGAATCAAATAAGAAGCCTGAGCAAAGAGTGCATAGCTGAAGTATTTAGATCTTTGTATCGCATCATTTTGAGGGAGTAAGCGATCAGCCTATGTTCATGCCTCTGAGTTCTTATGATTTTCGGAATCTGGCAAAGTAATCGTCAATTTCCTCTCTCATTTCAATCCCAACTTGTTTTACTTCTTGCCGGATTTGATAAGTTACTCCCAGATTAATCTCTCATCTCAATTCTTCTCTTTAAGGTGAAAGATGATTTCAGAATAGGCGTTTTTATCCTTTTCCGTTCTATTTAATACAGGCCTTTTATATTGTTTAACTATACGCATTCCAGCTAAGTCAGCTATATCTGGGTACAAGTTGTACTTATCATTCGCTACCAGAAAAACGTTATAATCCGTTTGCAAATATTTCTTACAATTCATTAAAACTTCTGAGATTCCCTTTATGTAGCTTAGTTGAGCATCTCTTCCTTGACCTTTATAAAGAGGCCCAATTTCAAGTTCATCCTTTCGCTCAAAGCCAAATAGATCATAGGCATATGCATGTTGTTCATGGTAATCAATCAGACCCACGTAGGGAGGCGAAGTAAAAATCCCTTTGATCTTTTGTTTTTGAACCAGCTGAGCAAGTTCAGGTTTAACGGAGGCGACCTTTTCGAGTATGTTAATATTTCTACTATCACCAGTTAGGCAAACTTGCCAAGTATTTGTTTTCAAATTATGGAATGCTTTTAACCTGTTTACAGTATCTTTGGTGTAGCGATTCCACCATTTCATAATGGAAAATAGGGGTTTACATATTTTCCCGTGTTTCCTGCAATAGTATGTGCTTGTAACAGGCTGGTTTAGTGTAGCGAGATCAGCATGAGTAGTAGCCCTACAACTTCTCATCGTCCTACTTAGCATGATCGCCATAATCCTTCTTGTATATGGGTCTGGTATCTTTTTAATCTCATTATATACAAGTTTCAGTTCTTCACGAACATTACTGATAAACCATTTATCCAAAAATGAATTTGAGTTTTCTTGATTCAACTGGATGCCATATTCTCTTACCAATGATTCATATATTGGTAAAAACTCTTTTTCTTTTTGTTTTGCATACTGCTTTTCGTCGATTAATCTGTTGCGGACTTTGTATTTGTACTCTGGGGTAGGGAAGTATTTATTATTGAACTGGTTTAATTCCTCCAGCAAGCGATCTTCGAATTCTTGAACATTGGTGTTTTGGAGATGCTTTTTTAATACTAACGTAATGCGCTTGATTTCAGCATTTACGTCCTTGAAATCGTAATGACCGATCTTACAGCTTGCAATCAAGACATTGAAAGCTGATATGTCAATTCCTATAGCATGCAGTCCGAGCTCATTAGCTTGAACTAATGTGGTTCCACTTCCGGAAAAAGGGTCCAATACGATATCGCCGGCTTTGAAGAAGGTCTCAGTTTTAAACTTATCTTTATGCTCATCCAGGAAATACTCTACTAATTGGGGAATGAATTTTCCTTTATAAGGGTGAAGCCGATGAACATGCTTTGTGGTTTCTGATTCTTTGTATTGTTCAAAAGAAAGAGCCCAGTTCAAATCTTCGCCCAGCTTCTCCTGCCACTGCTCCCGCCGTTTATGATTATGAGACAGATAGTAGTCTTGAAGTTCACTAAGCGAAATACATATATTTCCATTATCTTCAAACCTTCTTATTCTTCCGTATTGCACTAAATAATTTATATTTGAAGTTGATACTATCTTACCTAAATACTTACTCGCCCACTTACTGGCATCTTGTATGCTGACAATGTCTGCTGCTTCCATATTGGCTTTCCTCTAAGGTGTTCAAAAACTAGATCTCAGAACTACATAATAGATTTTGGAATATGCGGCAATTACCCATGACACATTGAGTTAGCTTTGGGCAATTCCCAATACTTTGTATTTATGATCATATTCTTTATAAGTCAAACCACATAAAGAGATGAAATCTGTCAACCTGAAAAATGATTTTCACTCATATAAACTCAATATCAAACATGGTTATTACTCTTTGATCAGGATACCGCTAATTCCAATATTGCAAAATCAAATACCGGAAAGCGGGTAAAACCTTATTGGATCAGCCTTGGGATCGCTCTGTTGAATGTTTTCCACAGAGTAATGCAAGATATTGCTATTTAATGCTTGTCAGAATCACTTGCCCGTTTAAACTGACATTAGAAGACTAAATAGAAAGGGAAAAGAAATGAGCACACGAAGCAAGTATTGCAATAATGAAAACCAGCCTGAGCGAACAAGGATGAAAGTAGATCTTAAAACTGCGCTGGATTTGATCTTGATGGTGTTGCTTACGCTTGTGCTATTTAACTTGATAGACAGGGTCTTTGAGCGTTTGTATACAGCTACAGAGCAGTCTTTTTACCAGACCTTTTATCCTTCCTATACTACCAAACCACACTCCCAAGATTCCTGGCAACAGATTTCTCACTATGATGAAAGTCCGGATCCGGGGAAGGGTCAGAACAGCTCCAGCTCAGAGGGAGGAATGGCAAAACCGGTAAAGGGCTATTTGCCCAATTACGTTATTGTGATGGTATTATTAATTTTCTTGATAGTTAGTTTTGGTTTTCTTGCGATGTATGTCTATGTGCATCAAAAGCATTGGTAGCAGGTTGGGGAGCTTACTTCGCAAGTTGGTTTTGGGGCAGAGGCTAATGGTTTTTACCAACCATGGCTTAAGGCAAGTTTGCCGGCGGGGGATGATTCTTACATGCAACAAGAAAAATCATAAGTTAAGAGCTGGATAAGATTTTTTTACTTGACCTTTTTGATAATTGAGATTTATGAGTTTATCCTTGCCCAGAAAGCAGTTCAAGTTTCCGGACAAGTGGCAAAACACATTTTGGGAGTATTTATGCTAAGAAAGACCACGTTGATTGTTCTGATAATGGCTCTCATCGGCGCATTATCCGCAGCCAGGATTCAGATTAATGATGAGCCCAATTCAATTAAGATTTTACATTCTACTGCAGAAGAGATTGTGCTGGAATATCATATTGGTCAGTTTGAGACCAAGTCCACCGAAATCCAGTCTCAGGTATGGCATCATCTTTCTTTGCCGGGTGAGGGCATTACCCAAGACCAAGGATTACCTGAGCTTCCCGTGTTTAACCGGAGCATAATAATCGACGACAATGCAGCTTACCGGCTGGAGGCATTTGATCTGGAATATACAGAGATGCAGCTGCCGGTAGCTCCCTCCAAAGGTGTTTTGAGCAGAGCTATTGATCCTGAAAAAGTGCCTTATAGCTTTGACCCAGTGTATCAGAGCAAGGAATATTATCCAGCCCAGATGGCCGAGCTTTCCGAGCCGTACATCCTGCGTGATTTGCGGGGGATCACGGTAAAGACGACTCCTTTTGCTTACAAAGCTGATACGCAGACCCTACGGATCTATACTGCTTATAAACTAAGGATTTATGCCGCTCCCGGAAGCCAGATAAACCCTCTAAATCGCTCTCGTGAAAGCCTCAGTCGTGATTTTATTGCACTGTATGAAAAGCACTTTTTAAACTGGGGAGAATATCGTTACATTCCCGTTGATGACAGCTATGGCAAGCTCTTGGTGATTGCTCACAGTAGTTTTATGACAACGATTCAGCCTTGGGTAAATTGGAAGCGTCAAAAGGGAATTGAGACAGAATTGGTGGAATTTTCTGCGATTGGCAGCAGCGCAAGTCAATTGCAAAGCTATATTCAAAACCGTTACAACGCAGACCCCAGCATAGCCTATGTGCAACTTGTGGGTGATGCTCAGCAAATTCCCAGCTTGAGCTTTTCGGGCGGGGGATCAGATCCCTCGTTCTCCTTAGTGGCAGGCAATGATTACTATCCGGATATCTTTATCGGCCGATTTTCGGCAGAAACTACAGAGCAATTGCAGGTGCAGCTTTCTCGCAGCATTGCTTATGAACGTGATGCTGCTACTACTGATACCTGGTTTTCCAAGGGGATAGGTATAGCTTCAGCTGAGGGCGGAGGGTCGCAGGGGGACAATGGCGAAAGCGATATTCAACACCTGAATATCATTCGCAATAAACTCTTGAATTACGGCTATAGCTCAGTGGATCAGATCTACGATCCGGGAGCTTCTGCTGCAACGGTATCCACCAATGTCAATTCCGGCAGAGGATTCATCAACTATGTGGGTCACGGTTCTACTACTTCTTGGGGCACCACGGGTTTTAATACCAGCCAAGCCATGGCTCTAACCAATGGCGATAAAGTGCCGGTAATAGTGGATGTGGCTTGCCTGAATGGTAATTTTGTGTCCTACACCTGTTTTGCGGAAGCCTGGATGCGCAATCCTGCTGGTGGGGCAATTACGATCTATGCCAGCACCATCAATCAGAGCTGGAATTCTCCCATGCGGGCTCAGGATGAGATTACCGACCTCTGGGTAACCGAAGCCAAAAACACAGCGGGGGGGCTGTATTACAATGGTTCCTGCAAGATGATGGATATTTATGGCAATACCAGTACCTCCGATGGGGTGAAGATGTTTAAGACCTGGCATATCTTCGGTGATGCCTCACTTATGATCAGGACGAAGACCCCTCAGTCGATGACGGTGAGTCATCCCAGTCAGATTATCATCGGCGCTCCCACATTGAATATATCCACCTCAGTGGCAGACGCTTTGGTTTCTCTTAGCTATGAAGGTGACAGTTATGCCCGCGGCTTCACCGATAGTGCCGGCAATATCAATCTTGATCTTAGCGAAATTCCCGCCGCAGCTCTCACTTTTACGCTTACCGTTACCGCCTTCAATCGGGTTACATACATTGCTGAAGTGCAGCAGGTCACGGGCTCAGGCCCTTTTTTGACTATCGCTGAAATCAATTATACGGATAGCAACAACCAAGGTCCGGATTATAACGAAAACGGATCTTTGGATGTGGCATTTAGTAACATCGGAGCTGAAGCATGTTCGAATCTGATTGCTGCTTTAAGCACCAGTACCAGTGGAATTACAATCACTGAGTCTACGCAGAGCGTTCCATATCTTGCTGCCGAGGCAATTTTGACTATTAACAACGCTTTTTCTCTGAGTATCAGCGATGATATTGCAGATGGCACTCTGGCTGAGTTTAATATCGAAATGCAGGCTGGGTCCGAGGCCTGGAATCATGAATTTGCTTTTGTGATAAATGCCCCGGAATTGAGTTTTGGGGCCATGAATATCCTTGATGAAAGCGGTAACAACAACGGGAATCTGGATCCGGGGGAGAGTGTGACTCTGCAAATATCTATCAAAAACATTGGTGGCGCAATTTCACCTTCTGGCCTGGGTCTTTTGCAAAGCAACAATCCTGGCCTGAGTATTATCTCTGATAGTGCGGCATTTCCTGCAATTGCCGCAAATACGGAGGCCACGCTTAGTTTTGAGCTATCGGCATCCAGTGCTTTTCCGCAAGGTGGATATGCGGAATTGACTTTTTCTGCGCTTGCCGGAAATTATGAAGCTATCACCACAAAAGATATCATGGTAGGCATGCCTGATGAAGTGATAATAGGCACTCAAAGCAATATTACCGATTCCGCCGCAGCATCACCGATCAATATCTGGTACAAAAGTCTGCATTCGCAAGCGATATATACTGCTGCAGAATTGAATGCCGCCGGCTTGAGCGGTCCTCTTCAAATTACCGCCATGGGCTATGATGTCGTATCCCCTCCCAACCTTGCTTTACCAAACTTTGTGATCCGAATGAAACATGTAAGCGCTGCTGATGTTAGCTCGTGGCAGAGCTCAACCGGTTTGCAGACCGTATATAGTTCTGTTGCTTACATGCCTGAGGCCGGCGCTTGGGACATCATCAGTTTTGATACAGCTTTTGAGTGGAATGGATTCGATAATATCCTGATCGATACCGCTTTTAGCCCGGTGGCAAGCTATTCACAGAGTGGCACATTGCGCTATAGCACAGTCACAAACGGATTTCGTTATACGCGGGCGGATGCCTCAGACCAGACTAATGTCTTCAGTGGCGGAGATGCGAACAGCAATCGCCCCAATATCTTGCTAAGAGCCATTATCCCCAGCTCTGAAAACGCAGTAATATCCATAGATACCAGTTCGATATCCGAAACCGTGAATATTGGCGATAGCGTTTCCCGCCAAATAACGATCGCAAATACCGGAGATGCTGAGCTGATCTGGAGTATAGCAGAAGGGCAATTGAATGGCAGGTCGCTAAGTGGCTCGAGCCTGAGTTGCGATGCTCAATCCTATACTGCGGGCAGCACAGCTACCTGGAACTTCACCGTGGAAAACAACAGTACGGATTACGAGTGGATCAAAGATATCCAGATTGATTTCCCCTCTTCTGTAACTGTAAATAGTGTTACCAGTTTTACCGGCGGGAGTTACACTTTGACGGCGAGTCCCGAGAGTGGAACCGGAGTTAGCATCAATTGGCATTATGAAGATAGCGTTGGCTATGGCGGTATTCATGATGGAGAAACAGCCACAGCAACAGTTTATGTAAGCATATCCTCTTCGGCTATGGGAGAGCTTAATCTGCCCTGGATGCTGACCGGCGATGACTACGGTTCTGACCCCCATCAGATTTCCGGTATTCTGAGTATGGCTTATGATAGCGGGACATCGGATCCTGCGGCTTGGTGGAGTGTGGATACCTCATCGGGAATTATCAGCCCTGGAGGCAGCGCAAGTCTCACCTTGACCATGAATTCCACTAATTTGGAGGAGGGTATATACAATAGTGCTTTGGTCTTGGAATCAAACGCCATCAATTACCCTCAATATAGCATTCCGCTCACTCTGAGAGTGCAAACCCCGGTTGATTCTCTTCCCGCTTTGCCGCGTTTTGTAGCCGAATGGGAACCCGCCACCGCAGCATTGGTTTCTTATGCCGGAGGATGGGGCCAGCCTTATGCTCTGCTGCGGGATCTGACTGCGGAGAATATGCTCTATGTGATCGTGAATTCATCTCAGCAGGATGCCGCACAAAACAGTCTGCAAGCAAACGGAGTAAATCTTGCCCAGGTGCGATTCCTCAATGCCGAGGTCGATTCCTATTGGGTGCGGGATTATGGTCCCTGGACTATTTTTAACGATAGCGGCGAGATGCAGATAGTGGATTTTGCTTACAACCGTCCCCGCCCCAATGACAACGCCATTCCCGCCTTCATCGCTGCTGAATTGGACTTGGAGATCTATGATCTGGGCTTAAATCACAGCGGAGGCAATATCATGACAGATGGCATGGGTAAAGCCATGAGCACCGAGCTGATATTATCTGAAAATAGCACGCTCTCGCAGATGCAGATAGCTCAAAACATGGAGGATTATCTGGGAATTACAGATTATCAGATCTATACGGATCCGACCAATACCTATATTGATCACATCGATTGTTGGGCAAAGCTTCTGGATGTAGACAAGGTGCTTATCCGCCGCGTTCCCAGTACCCATCCTCAATATGCCGCCATCGAAGCCTCAGTAGCTCAATGGCAAAATCAAAGCTCTTCTTATGGCACTCCATATCGCATCTATCGGGTGGATACTCCCAATAATGAACCTTACACAAATTCCTTTATTTTCAACCGGCAGATCTATGTCCCACAGATGGGTACCGCTTTTGATGCCGCAGCCTTGGCAGTTTATCAAAATGCCATGCCGGGCTACAGCGTTACCGGATACACATATCCCGGCTATCAATCCACAGACGCCTTGCATTGCCGGGTAAATACCATCTTTGATACCGAGATGATAGCTTTACAGCATCAAGCGCCAGAAGCTCTCACTGCATATCAGATGCAGGAGTTTAGCGTGCAAATCTCACATCATAATCCCATAAATCAAGATTCCACCTATATCTCTTGGCGCAGTTCAGAAAGCAGTCCCTGGCAAATATCCCCACTTACACTTCAAGGGGGAGATACCTGGATTGCCAGCCTTCCGGCTCCGGCATATACACAAAACCTCTATTACTGGTTTCAGGTAAAAGATGAAAGCGGACGAAAGAGCACTCTGCCCCTGTGTGCGGAGGCAGACCCCTTTGTGATCCAGGTGGATACGCAAAATCCTAATCTGCCCGACTGGATTCCAGTAAGTTATGACAATCCTCCTGCATTGATCTATGTAGATGTCAATCCAAACAACAATCTTGCTTCACCGGGGGATTTGCTGGGTGCCTTTGTGGATGGTGAATGCCGTGGTGCTGCCATCATCAGCGCTTCTTCCTCAATCGTGAGCATTGAAGTGCAGCTTGCCACTGCTTTTGAAAGCGTCAGCTTCAATCTCTTCAGCAGTGCAGACGGCGGAGTTTATACTACGGATTTGAACCTAAGCCCAAATTTTGGTGAAATCATTGGAGAAGATGAACCCATCGAGCTTTTCATTACTCTGGCAAAGGCTGAAGCGATTCTCAATCTTTTAGAGGGAGAATTGATCCTGAGCTGGGATGCCGTTAGCAATGCCGATTTTTACCGGATTCTATCTTCAGAAACTCCACAGGGAACTTACACTGTATTAGCTGAAACGGAATCCACCTTTTATGAAGTAGATGAGTCTCAACCGTCCTCCTTCTTTCGGGTGATAGCCATCAAGCAGGAGCCACGCCGCTTATACAAGCATTAAACAAGAACTTGCCGCGGGCTCTAATCAAGCCTCTAAATATTAGTCGATCAATACTCGGGTTTAAGTCCAGATTCTCTCCTGATCAGGACTTGATCAGGACTTAATCCCGACTTTAGCTCAACCATGACAAAGCGGTAAGCCTGAGTTTCGGAGGAACGGCATTGCAGATAGCAAGAGCGTTTTGCATTATACACACAGCGAAGGTCTCACACAGATTACACGGATTTCACAGATTTTTGGGTTATGCGTTATGCGTTATCAATTATCAGTTATCAGTTTTCCTTGAGTCCCGGAGGAACGGTATTTCAGATAGGGTGCGTTATCCTTATATATAAAAATATGCCATACCGCTGGCACTCTGGAATTATATGTTGATTTTATGGGGAACTATCTAAAATGTCGTCCCGAGGGACTCAAAGATAACGGATAACGCATAACGCATAAACGCTATTGAACAATCTCCACCGGATAAACGATAAAAAATTTGTTTTTCTCTTGACACCATAAAGTTTATATAGAATATGGTAATATGAAATTCGCGGGACCAAACAGAATCGCAATATCCTGTTCTAATGTGTTGATAATGAATACTCCAAAGGAATGACTGTGAATTATCATCCGCTGAGATTTTCTGCTACGGGTAGTGTCTCAAAAATTGCTGTAAATTAGGTGAGCCGGATGAAGAAAAACAGGAATAAGAAAGGGATTTAAAAATGAAGAGAATCTATTGCGTAGTCTGCTGCTGGTTGCCACGATTGCGGCATTAAGTTCACAGAATCAGATGGATTTGATGATGACCTTAACCGGTGAATACATAGGCTGTGAGTATGGTGCATCTATAGTCAGCATGGATTTTAATGGAGATGGCTATGTCGACGTAGCGTTCAGCGCGCCTATTTGGACAAAAGGTCACACATGGAACACAGCCGGCAAAGTATTCATCTATGCCGGTAATGCAGAACTGAATGATACCACGGTATCCCATGAGGATGAGCTGGCAGTGCCTGTTGCCCATAGCATTTCTGTGGCCCCCAATCCTTTCCGGGAGCTTGCGGTAATCAGCTATGCGCTTGCCCAAAAGAGTGAGATTGAGTTCAAGATATACAATATCCGAGGTCAATTGGTGAAGCAGCTCTACCGTGGAACGCAGACAAAGGGAGAGCAGCATCTGGCCTGGGAAGGCTGTGACGATGATGCGCGTTATCTGCCGGCGGGAGTGTATTTGCTGCAAATGAGAGCAAATGGCAAAATCTCTAAGACCCTGAAAATGCTAAAGCTGTAAGAAGGTTATCATTTAGAAAATAGGCAAACTCATAAGACCCTTTGTAAAACAGTCATATTCCGGTAAGATATGTAAGCTCTTTCCTCTTCGCACTTGAAAGCGACATAGAATATCTTCAACTGGCGCAAAAGGCAAAAACTGGCGCAAAAGGCAGCTACCCTCTTTTTATGAAAGCAAGCCTTCAAAAAGCATGAGCAAAATGGCGATGTTTCGGAATGCTTTTTGCATATTTGCTATATAAAGAAAAATTCCCATCGATTTATGGAGGTACATAATGTCGAAAAAGCCGTTATTTAGCACAAGTTTAGTGCTACTACTGCTAATGCTGTTGTTGTCTGCTTGTGCCGAAAAAAACACTGCCTATGAGGATGCAGATAAATTTGATCTGCTCAGGATAGTTCCTGTAGTTGGGAATCCCTGCGATCTTGACTTTAATGATACACATCTTTATGTGGCACTGGATCAAGGTGGCTTGGGCGCCATAGATATGCAAAACTACTCTCTAAACTGGTTTACTGCCCTGACCTCGGCAGACAGCAGTGTTACCGCGTTGAATCGCATTCGTCAGGTTGAAGTGGTGGGAGAGCATGACCGGCTCTTTTTGTATGATACTTTTGATACCGATGATATCACCTTTGTAAATATTGCAAATCCGGATTCCCTGCGTCCCTATGCTTCTATCCGTGGAGATTCACAAAACATCCAGGATATGATCTGGAGAAGTATAGACGATCCCCATGACAATAATATTCTGGAATTGCTCTATGCCATTTCGGAAACAGTATATTATGGCAGAAACGATGGGGGATTTTGGATGGGGAATGATTTCAGTTTCAATGTTTCGTATCCCATCAAGGGCTTGGAGATGGATGAGGATAATATCTTTGTTGCGGTAGATCAGCGCGGTCTATTTATCTATAATCGCCAAACCCAGCAGCAGATCTCCGAGATTTCATTCTATGGTTATGCTCAGAAATTAGCATATAATAACGATATCGTTTATGTTGCAGCTCGTCATGGCGGATTGCAGATTGTGGATGTGAGCGATCCTGCTGCTCCGGTTCTCGTGGGAAGCTATGATACCTATGGCTATGCCAGCGATATCGACTACAAGGACGGCTATGTGGCTGTCAGTTCAGGATCTGGCGGAACCTACATCTTTGATGTGAGTATTCCTGCTGCACCCCGCATGATCCAGCAGATCACAGAATGTGGTTACGCCAATACCGTGAGATTTATGGGTGATCGCCTTGCCATCGCCAGCAGAGATTTAGGCGTTTTGTTTTACCAAAAGAACTGATGCCAGGCTCATATATTTGACAGAGACTATTCTAAGAGCCTGAGGTCTTGCATCTTAGGTTCTTTTACAATTAGGGGTTATAAGAAAGATTATGAAACAATTGGTTTTAGTATGCGGATTACTCAGTATCGCGGTAATGATGTGTGCCGTGAGTCCCGTCTATGTAGAAGATTCATTCCCCGAGGGATTGAAGTTAAGATTTTCAGCTCCCGAGCTGCAGATTTCTGCTCAGCAGGTCGGCTCGGAAAGCTTTCATGAATTGAAGATGGCTGATTCCCAAGCACCAGTAGATTTCGGCAACCCTGAACTCCCTATTTACAGCACCAGCATCATTCTGCCCCCATCCGGTTCTTACGTGCTTGATGTGCAAGTTCTAAGACAAAGGACGATTAGCAATATCCGGCCCCTTCCCGTAATGGATGAGCAGTCGGGGAAGCGTGAGTATGATCCGGCCAAGTACTATGCTGCTCCAGAACGTCCTTTGGTGGAGAGTTCGGCGATTAGCATCCTAAGGGATTTTCGCATCTTACAGCTGAGTATCAACCCGCTACGTTGGAATGCCGAGAATTCTGAGCTTACCGTAATGGAGGAGTTTGATATCACTCTGCGCTACACCGATGCACCAACCGCCACCGATATGGAAGCATACCGCGGCTATTCTCCGGCTTTCCGTAAGCTATATGAAGCCAATTTGGTGAATTTTGCGGATTACCGGAGTCTCACGGTCTCGGAAAACTATGGCAGAATCTTGATGATCCATGCCAATAATACGAGTAGTGAGTATATGGAGAAGATTCAGGCCTTTGCAAGGTGGAAAAGGCAAAAGGGTCATGAAGTAAACCTGGTAAATGTGCAAACTGCGGGAAGCTCAAACTATGCTATCAAAAGCTTTATCCAGACCCAATATGACAATCCGGATACACGTCCGGACTATATAATCCTGATTGGAGATACTCCTCAGATTCCCACCTTCTTCGAAAACTTCTCCAGCTATAGCGGAGAGGGGGATTATCCTTATACTCACTTGGCAGGGAACGATTTGTTGGGCGATGTATTCATCGGTAGAATTTCTGTAGAATCTGTGAGCCAACTATCTGTAGTTCTAAGTAAAATTTACCGTTATGAACGTGATATCAACAACGACCCTACTGCGGCCAGCTGGGTGAATCGTATCTTATTAGTTGGAGATCCCAGCTATTCCGGCATTTCTTGTATATACAACAGCAAATATATCAAGGAAATGGCAAAAAGAGTGAATCCAGATTACAACTTCTTTGAACACTATACCGGCAGTGCATCTTCTGCCATCAATTCTGCGATCAATCAAGGAGTGAACTTCTTTAGTTATCGCGGCTATATCGGTATGAGCGGATGGAATCCCAGCTCCGCTTTGGTAAATAATCCCCGCTATCCTCATGCGGTTATTCTCACCTGTGGAACGGGGAGTTTTGGCAGCAGCTATGGCCCAGGAACAACTGAAGAATTTATCCGTTTGGGAACTGAAGCTAATCCCACTGGAGCGGTAACTGCCATTGGAATGGCCACCAGCGGAACGCATACTATGTTTAATAACACTTTGAATGCTGGCATTTTCAATGGAATTCTTGCCTACGGGATGAGAAGCATGGGTGAAGCGCTGCTCAATGGCCGCCTTTTTATCAAGGAAGTATACTCTGCTACTCATGATACCGAGGCAAATTACTTTTCACATTGGTGTAATCTGATGGGAGATCCCAGCATGGAAGTCTTTATCGGAATCCCAGAAAATCTTGTGATCGCAGCTCCAGCTTCTTTGCCCTTGGGCAGCACTATGATAGACCTCAGCGTGCAAACCGAGACCGGAGAAGCCTTGCCCAATGTCAGTGTGACCGCTTTGGATAACGGAACTCAGCAAATTGTAGCTCGGGGTTATACCGATAGTGAAGGGAATCTGAGTATGTTTATCAGCGGGGGTTTGCAGCATGCCCTGACACTTACTGCAGCTAAAAACGATTTTAAGCCGTCCACCGGGACCGTTGAGCTTGGTGAAGGCGGTATAGTATATTTCGACAAGATAATCTATGACAACGGCGAACATGGCTCTATCGGCAATTCAGATAGCTTTGCTGAGGCCGGGGAGAAAATCGCTTTGATGCTCACGGTAAAGAATACAGACACAGAAACTTTGAGCGGCTTAAGCGCTACAGTATCCAGCGATGAAGAGGATATTACTCTCTTTAGCGATGAGCTTACCTTTGGTGATATTCCTGCGGGAGCGCATGCGATGGCCAATGAAGCAATCTTGGTGGAGATATCTGAAGAACTGCCCGGGAATCAAGATATTAGATTGCTTATTAATGTGGAGGATGCTACAGGTGCATCTTATGAATTCCCCCTTCATTTTGCGGCTTATAACGCAATACTGGAAGTGGAGGCAACAAGCATTTCTGCCGGAGGTGATGATGTTTTAGACCCCACCGAAACCGGCACTTTACAACTTTCCATTCGTAATCAATCTATTGCCGGAGTGCAGGATATTACGGCAGAGCTCTTTTCGCTGAACGATCTGGTCGTAGTTCAGGATGCCGAGTCCTATGTGGGCAGCATCTCTGCCGGATATTTGGCATCTACGCTGGATGGATTTGAAATCTTTGCCCGCTCCATATTGATTCCTGGCATGCAGATTCCCTTCAGAGTGAGACTTACAAATAGTGAAGGCTTTGCTCAGGATGCCTTTTTCAATATCATGATTGGGAATGTGGATCAAAATACACCTATGGGTCCGGATAGTTATGGTTACTTTATCTACGCTGAAAATGATACTGCCTTTAGTGACTGTCCGGAATTTGACTGGATAGAGATCAATCCATCACAGGGTGGACAGGGCGCTCTGCTGAATACCCTAAATGACAGCGGTACCTCTTCTGATGAGGGAGATCAATATGGGAGCAACACTCTGGAGGTGGTTGATTTACCCTTCCCATTTTCCTTCTATGGTGAGACCTATAACCAGATTACAGTATGCGTAAACGGTTTCATTGCTATGGGTATAACCGAGAATGGGGAATTTAGAAACAGCCGTTTACCGGGGGGAATGGGACCAGCGCCGATGATAGCGGCATTTTGGGACGATCTTATTCTGATCAGTGATGCAGGAGTATATAAGTACTATGATGCTCAAAGCCATAGCTTTATCATCGAATATTACAAAATGCGCAATGGGTTTGACAGAAACTCAATCGAGACTTTTCAGGTGATCTTTTATGATCCCGTTTATCATCCCACCAGCTTGGGTGATGGCAAGATCAAGATTCAATATCTGGATTTCAACAATGTCGATGTGGGAGGTGGCGGCTACCCGCCCAGGCATGGAAATTATGCCACGATCGGCATCAAAGATCACTCCAATACCCAGGGGTTGGAGTATAGCTATAACAACCAATATGCTCCTGCCGCCACACCCCTAAGTAACCATACTGCACTTACTATCACCACTGTGCCGGTGCTGCACGAAACGCCTTATCTCATTGTGCAGGATCTCATCGTAAATGATCCGAATAGCAATGGCACGGCAGAGCCGGGAGAAAGCATTCAATTGGGCATAAGACTCATCAATCAGGGTATCAATCCTGCTGAAGATACCAGTATCTCGGTTACAATGGATAACGCTTATGCGGTTTTGCAAAATTCTGAAAGTGCCTATCCCGAAATCCCCGGTGATGAAAGCAGGGTCAATATCGAGCCCATCGGGATCAGTGTGAGCGAGGATTGCCCGGATAACAGCATCTTGCAGCTCCTGGTGCATGTCGTGAATGGCAATTCAGAGTGGAGCTATCCGATCTCGCTTACGGTTCAAAAACCTTCTCTCAGTCTGTCAGCTTTTTGCATGAATGATGCTCAGGGTAATGGGAATGGTCTCGTGGATCCAGGTGAAAGCTTTGATCTGGTGTTAAACTACCAAAACCAAAGCGAGATTGATGCCAGCAATATTACATCCAATATCATGAGTCTTTCTGAATATGTAACTATCACCAATCCCGGAGCTCTCATCCCTAAGGTTCCTGCTGGAGAAATCGCTCAGGTAATGTATGAAGTAAGTATATCGCCTGATGCACCTCTGGGCAACAATCTGACCTTTTACATCACATATTTGGGCGATCTCATTGCCGCGACCAATGAACAGCTCATGATCAGCGTTGGTACCACCGGAATGAATGAAGATTTTGAAGCAGATGATGGAGATTTTGAGCCCAATCCGATTTACTACGCCTGGGAATGGGGTATATCAAATAATGCCGGTGCGCATAGTGGGGCAAAAGTATGGGGAACCGTGTTGAATAGCAGCTACACGGCAAATGCAAATTGGCAATTGACCACTCCTTCGGTATATGTTGGTAATAACTTCATGCTGGAATTTTGGCATTGGTATAATATGGAAAACAACTATGACGGCGGTAATGTCCAGATTTCAATTGATAACAGCAGCACTTGGTCGTTACTTACTCCCGAGGGAGGCTATCCTCATAACAATATCAATGCCCTGGGAGGCCCCGGTTTTTCGGGTACGAGCGGAGGCTGGATCCGATGCAGAATCCCGCTGACCGCATATGCCAGTCACACCGTGAAGTTTCGGTTCCACTTTGCTTCAGATAGCTATACTCAAAGTGAAGGCTGGTTTATCGACGATGTGCGCACTACCGGATATTTGGAATTTGTGGGTAAAATCAGCGGGAATATTACAAGCTCTGATGCCGCGATTGATTTTAATAAAGTTCTGATCTCCAATACAGAGGGGATAACCACTTTTGCCGATCAGGATGGTGATTATCGGCTTTACTTGCCAATGGGTACGCAGCAGATATTTACCGAAGCTGAAGGATACTATAGCATCGATCCGGTATCTATCCAAATGAGTCCTTTGCAACCGGTAGCCACTCAGGATTTTTATCTGGGCTACTTTAAGCCGGTGCTCAATGCGGCTTACAATGTGGCAGATTCTGTCTTGACCCTTTCATGGGATCCTCCTGAAGATACAGAATTCCCGGTGATCGGATATGGGGTATACAAGCGCTTTGGAGCGTCAGCCTTTGAACTGGTCAATCAATATACCAATCCCGGATATCAGGAGAATCTTGCTCTTTATGGCGAATACAAGTACTATATCAGGGCTCTTTATGCTCAAGGTCAATCTGTCGCATCTCCTATCCTGGAATTTAATTGGGGTGGAGTATCAAATCCCCAGGAGCATCAATTGCCTGCCTTCTCGGGGATAAATGGAAACTACCCTAATCCCTTTAATCCCGAAACCACCATTGCCTTTACTCTTAACAAACCTTCACTGGTGCGACTGTCCGTGTATAACATCAAGGGACAAAAGGTCAAAAGCTTACTACAGGACACGCTGGCAGCAGGGGAATACAATAAAGTGTGGAATGGCAGAGATGAACATAACCGGGCTGTAAGTTCGGGCTTATACTTCTTCCGCTTGGAGACAGAGGATTCGGTCTACATCCGGAAGGCTATGCTAATGAAATAAAACAATATTAGTGCAATATCGAGCCCTCCCCTGTGGGGGCTCATTTTTGGCTCTCTTTCATATCGAAGTGGGTGCAATGTATCTATTTAAATCTCTTTATCCGGATTCCGGTATCGCCATTGGCCACTTGGCAGGGCTTTCCCGCACTTGGTGAGGTGGGCAATGATCTCTCTGATCTTATTTCAGCGGCACCTTCCGATTATTTAGGGGGAATGCTTGTGAGTCTTTTTTTTTATATTGACAGGATTTTTGCTTGTTAAATATTGGTTATAAACGAAGCCGTCTGCTTCTGCCTTGCTGCCTTAAGTGTGTGTGTAAGGCTCAAATAGACTGATAATCAGTTAGTTATTTTACTGTGAAACAGGCGGAATTTCCTTTGGAGATTTCGCCTGTTTCATTTAACCGGTAAAGAAGGAGGTTCTTATAATCCGGATTAAGCGTTTCAAGGCAAAGACCAAAGAAGTCGTGCCCAAAGAAAGAATTAACCATCAGATCACAGCGGATCCAGTTCGCTTGATCGATCCTGATGGAAAACAGATCGGTGTGCTATCCCTTCGTGAAGCTCAGCGTCGAGCTGATGAAGCTGGATTGGATTTAGTAGAGATTTCACCAACGGCAAAACCACCTGTATGCAGGTTGCTGGATTTTAGTAAATACTACTTCCAAAAGGAAAAGAAAGCCAGAGAAGCTAAAAAGCATCAACACGAGGTCGAAGTCAAAGAGATCAAGTTTGGCCCTAATACCGAAGAACACGACTACAATTTCAAGAAAAACAATGCCATTAAATTTTTGAAACAGCATAACAAGGTGAAATTCACGGTTCGCTTCCGGGGGCGCCAAATGGCGCATAAGGAGCTGGGATACAAGATATTGGATAAGATCAAAGCAGACCTTGCCCTGATCGCCGATGTTGATCAAGAACCGGTAAGTGACCGTAATATGCTCTCGATTATTGTCTCGCCCAAAAAGGAAATTGATCGCATTATGAAGGAAGCAGCAAAGACTCCTGAATCACCTGAAACGCAGACAGATCCCCAAAACAGTTAAACAAAAAAGCGCGTTGGATCAGCTCTTTTATCGCGATTTCTGACGCTATGAGATAGGATTAAATCAAGGAGAAATAAAATGCCAAAGATCAAAACCAATCGCTCTGCCGCTAAGCGCTTCAAGCTCACCGGCACCGGAAAGATTGTGCGGCACCATGCCAAAAGCGCACACATCAAAACCAAAAAATCCCCGAAATTGAAACGTCACCTTCGTGCCAGTGCTATAGTAGTGAAGTCCGATGAAAAAAGAATATATCGGATGCTGGGAATGTAAAGGAGAATAAAGATGCCAAGAACGACAAATAATGTAGCAGCCCATCGTAGAAGAAAAAAATATATGCTGGCAGCCAGAGGATACTTTGGCAATCGCAGCAAGACTTATCGGGTCGCACGTCAGACCGTAGAACGTGCCATGGCCTTTTCTTTTGCACATCGCAAACTGAAAAAACGCCAATTCCGCAGCTTGTGGATCACCAGAATCAATGCCGCCTGCAGGATGAATGACATGAGCTATAGCCGATTTATTAACGGGCTGCATAAGTCCAATATCGAGATAAACCGCAAGACTTTGGCTCATTTGGCCTGGCATGATGCAAGTGCATTTGCCCGCCTGGTGGAAATAGCTAAAAACGCCTGATAAAGATTCATTTCAGCAATTGATCCAGATTTATGGATCTTTGCCAAGCAATATGATAAAAGCGGTTTTTTAAGACAAAGCCGCTTTTTTACCTTTGATCTACTCCAAAAAGGAAAGAACATTGCAAGAACAGCTTGAGTTACTGATCCAAGAAGCGGAGCAAGAGATCGCCCAGTGCTCCAGTCCCAATGACATTTTGAATGCCAAAGCCAAGTACCTGGGCAAAAAGAGTCTGCTCAATAGCCTTTATGGCAAGATGAAAGAGCTTGATGCCTCGCAGCGACCGGCCTTTGGAAATCAATTGAATCAGATCCGCAAACAGATAGAAGCAGCGCTGAATAAGCGCGCTACGGCCATAAAAGAGATTTCTTGGCAAAAAGATAGAGCCGAATTTGATCCTACTATGCCTGGAATCAAGCTTGAACGTGGGGGGTATCACCCTTTGAGTATCATCCGTAATCAGATCAATGAGGTATTTCTCAGCATGGGCTTTGAAATCGCCGAGGGGGATGATATCGAGGATGAATTCCACAATTTTGATGCCTTGAATACACCCGCAGATCACCCCTCCAGAAATCTGGCGGATACTTTCTATGTGGAGGACGGAAAACTGCTCAGGACTCAGACCTCTACGGTGCAAATCAGAGTATTGGAAAACTATAAGCCGCCTATCAGAATTATCTCACCGGGAAGGTGTTATCGTAATGATAAGCCTGATCCATCGCATTCGCCGGTCTTTCACCAGGTAGAAGCACTTGTAGTGGATAAAGGGATCAGTATGTCTGATTTGCAAGATACTTTGCAAAATTTTGCCAGCATCATGTTTGGTCCACAAATCAAGAGCAGGATCAGACCTCATTTCTTCCCTTTCACCGAACCTTCAGCAGAAATGGATATATCCTGCGTGGCCTGTGCCGGTGAGGGTTGCAGGGTCTGCAAGCAATCAGGCTGGCTGGAAATGGGCGGAGCCGGAATGGTGGACCCTGCTGTGTTTGATATCTTGGGCATAGACTCCGAATACTATACCGGTTTTGCCTTTGGTTTGGGTATCGAACGCATAGCTATGCTTAAATACAACATACCGGATATGCGCATTCTCTTTGAAAACGATCTCAGGATGCTCAGACAATTCCAGGGAGAGCTATAATGAAAATCGCATTATCATGGTTGAAACAATATTTGGAGCTGGCCGGAGAAGAACAAGAGCTCTCCGATTTGCTCACTTTTTCCGGCATAGAAGTGGAAGCGATTGAGCATCTGCCCGCTTTTGGCAAAAGCGTGGTGGCAGCACGTGTCATCTCGGCTGATCCCGTGCCCAAAACAGATCATTTGAGATTGTGTAGGGTGGATATTGGCAGCACTGAATATTCTGAAAAAGATGAGAACAACACTATCCAGGTAATCTGCGGAGCTCCCAATTGTGAAAGTGGGATGATAGGTGTGCTGGCGCTACCGGGCTCACAGCTCCAGGACATGCAAATATCTAAGGCTAAGATTCGCGGGATTCATTCTCACGGGATGCTGTGTTCTGAACGGGAACTGGGGCTTTCCGATAATCATGCCGGCATCATTAGCTTGCCCCCGGATATACCTATCGGCACCTTGGCAGATGAGCTTTTTGACTTGCCGGATATAATCTATCAGCTTGAGATTACTCCAAACCGGAGTGACCTCCTGGGCTATCAGGGGATAGCCCGAGACCTTTCGGCAAAGCTTTTTCGGAGCTTGATCTCTTGTGATCCTCCTCAGATCCCGGTCGGCGAACGTGAGCTGAAGCTGGGTCTTTACAACGAAGATCCTCAGGCCTGCCCTCGCTACACCGCAAGAGTAATCAAAGGAGTACGCATTGCCGAATCTCCCCTGTGGCTAAAAACAGCTTTGCTCAAAAGTGGTCTCAGACCCATAAACAATGTGGTGGATATTACAAACTATGTTATGCTCGAGACTGGGCACCCCTTGCATGCCTTTGATTATGATACATTGGAAGCCAAAGATGAGAGTCAGGGCTTCCCTGATATCGTAGTCCGCAAAGCTTATGAGCATGAGGGCTTCACTGCTTTGGACGGCAAGGACTACATCCTGGATTCTGATGATCTGGTGATAGCCGATGGCAAAAAAGCTTCGGCTTTAGCCGGGGTGATGGGATCAGTATTCTCAGCGATCAGCGACAAGACGGTGAACATTGTATTGGAAAGCGCAGCCTTTCATCCGGGCACGATTCGCCGGACTTCCTATAAACACAAGCTGAGTACAGATTCTTCTTATCGATTTGAGAGACACCTTTCAGCCCGTTATGCGACTCAGGTCAGCGATCGGGCTACCGATCTCATTCTCCAGCTTGCCGGGGGTACTGTATGCGGCGAGATCCTGGATAGTTATCCCGTAGAGGATCAAGAGATTGTCTTGGGTGTCCGTCCCGAGAGATTCGAGCTCTTGATCGGTTATACCCTGCCCGGTGACAAGATTCGGGAGATCTTGGAGAATCTGGGCTTCACGTTCTTGCAATATGGAGATTTTAAACCAGGTCCGATCACCAATCTCAACGCTATTTACTGTCATCATACCGAGGAAATGAAGAAGGGAGTGACGGAATTTACGGAACTGGATAATTGCCAACATGCGCATTATTATCGTATCCCTGCCTACCGCAAGGATATTACCCGGGAAGCAGATATCTTGGAGGAACTGGCCAGGCTGGCCGGCTACGACCGCGTTCCTACCAAGACCACAGTTCAGCAGATTATGGACCGGCATGCCTATAGAATCAAGCAGAAAGCTACGGACTGGGTAGTGGCATTCGGTGCCTTTGAGACGCTAAACTATAGCTTTGCAGATCCAGATCAGATGCTGGACTTGGGATACCGAGAGGACGCTTGGGACTATATCCGTCTGGTTAATCCGCAAAGCTCAAATCAATCTGTGATGCGGGTCTCCTTAATCCCGCAACTTCTCAATAATCTGAGTTTTAATCTCAATCATGCCGAGCGGGATATCAAGCTTTTTGAACTGGGAAGAGTTTATCACAAAAGCGCAAAAGGGCATAAAGAACCTACGCAACTTAGTGCGATATTTACCGGCAAGACTGGCAGCGAGCATTGGCAGCACCGGAGCATGGAGATTGATTACTTTTGGATCAAGGGATGCTTTGAAGGTTTGCTTCAGAATCTGGGCATCAGTTTTGATTTAAAAGCTATTGAGCTGCCATATCTGATCTCCTCAGAGTCCTTTGCCGGCTATTGCGAAGATGAGTTTGTGGGTAACTTTGGCAGAATAAAACCTCCCGTGCTCGAAGCCTGGAATATTGATGTTAACGTTCTGAAACAAGATGTCTGGATTCTCAGCTTTGAGCTGGAAGCGTTGATTGCTTTAACCAGAGACAAGGTCATCCAGTATCAGGAAATTCCAAAATTTCCCAGCGTTATCAGAGATATTTCCTTCCTGATTCCAGATCGCTACAGTTATGCTGAACTCAAGCGAAGCATCATGACGCTGAATACAAAAATCATCAGGGAAGTAAATACTTTTGACGAATACCGCTCAAAGCAAATCCCACAAGGTTTTAGAAGCTTAAGTCTGCATGTGGTTTTGCAAGATAAAGAAAAAACATTGACAGATCAGCGCGTTGATGAGCTGATGACTTCAATAAAAAAGATGCTGTCAGAAAAGTATGAGATTACGATGAGGTAAGCATGGAAAGTCCGATTGTCAATCTGCAAGAGAGATTGCAGAAACTGATCGATCAATATGCCAAGAATAAAAAGGAACTGGACGAGTTGCAGCAGAAATATGCTCAACTCACGGACGAGAATGTTCAATTACTGAGTCAGATTGAAGATTACTCCAAGCTGGCTTCGGATACGGAGACGGCTTTGAAAGAACTCCAGACCAAGTATAATAACCTCAAGGCCAAGTATGATGAGATCGAAAAGATGCTGTTTGGGGTAGAAAGCTTTGCCGATGACGCCATCAAAAAGATCGATGATATCTTTCCCAAGATAGGGGAAAGTGAGTAATACATGAAATCAGTAGAGGTGGAGATTTTTGGGCGCTTGTTTCGCTTACGCAGTGATGATCCCACCCGAACTAAAAAGATAGCTGCAGATTTATCTGATCAGCTTACAGAACTATATGAAACATACGAGCATCTGGACTTTCCCAGGTTACTGCTTTTAGCCTGCTTTCAACGCGAAGAGCAGCTACAAAAGGCCCTGGAGGAGAATCAGGAATTGAAGTCAGAATTGAATCGGGTTAATCAGATGCTGGATAAGTTTGCTAATATATAAAACGCCTGCGGAATTCGTGATATGGATTGCATTAAAGCCAAGAATTAAGTAGGGAGTCGAGCCATGGGTGGCATGCGTGCCGGCTAGTCTCGGATACATAAAGCCCACAAGGTAGATTCCCACCTGCAAGTATGGCTTTGTATAAAGTCAAGCATACACGGTTCTCGCGGGCATTTAATTCAGCTTCTCAGTTATCTGAGAGCGTAAATAGATTATTCAAGGAAAAGTATTATGCCAAATGCATACATTGCAAGTGCCATCGGTTTTGCGCTGGGCTTCATTGTGGCATTGCTGATATATCTTATCAAACGCAATTCAGCGTTTAAGGTAGTATCACAAGCCACCGAAATTGCCGAAAACATCAAACGAGAAGCCAAAGCTGAAGCTGAAGCCGCAAAAAAGGCAGCTTTAGTGGAAGCCCGGGAAGAATGGTTCAAACAAAAACGCATTCTTGATGAAGAAGTAAAAGAACGTCAACGTGAATTGCGAGCTCAAGAGAAAAAATACAACGAGCGTCTCAGCAGTTTGGATAAACGGCTGGACTCCCTGGACAAAAAAGAGAATAGCCTGAGTGAGCAAGAACGTAAACTCAAAACCAAGGAAGACGAATTTCAGCAGAAGAAGCAGGAATTTGAAATCATCCTGGAAGAACAAAAGCGAAAGCTGGCAGAAGTCGCCGGGCTATCCCGCGAGGAAGCGCTGGAGCGTTTGCGGGTGGAATTGATTAGCACAGCCCGCCAAGTGGCAGCAAACGATGCCAAGGTCTGTATTGAACAGATCAAGCTGGATTCCACCAAAAAGGCTACAGAGATTCTGGCCACAGCTATTCAACGCATGGCAGTGGATCATGTTTCCGAAAGCACGGTTTCGGTGGTTTCTTTACCTTCGGACGAGATGAAAGGGCGCATTATCGGCCGTGAAGGTAGAAATATCCGCACCTTTGAAAAAGCTGCTGGCGTCGACCTCATCATTGATGATACTCCGGAAGCAGTTGTCCTCTCCTGTTTTGATCCCGTGCGCCGCGAGATTGCCAGAATAGCTCTGGAAAAACTCATTTCAGATGGCAGAATCCATCCCGGCCGGATAGAGGAAGTGATCTCAAAGACGAGCAAAGAGATGGAAGAAAACCTGATTAAGATAGGCGAAAAAGCAGTTTTGGAAACCAATATCCACAATATCTCACCCAATCTGATCAAGGTGCTCGGAAGATTGCATTATAGAACCTCTTACGGACAGAATGTCCTGCAGCATTCCATCGAAGCCGCCTGGATCTGTGGCATCCTGGCAGCAGAATTGCACCTGGATCAGGAAATAGCACGTCGGGCTGGCATGCTTCATGATATCGGTAAAGCTGTCGACCACGAATTTGACGGCACTCATGCCATTATCGGGGCAAATCTTGCCCGTAAAAATGGCGAGGGCAAGCTGATTGTAAACGCCATCGAAGCTCACCATGAAGAAGTGGAAGCGCTCTCCGTCTATGCAGCCTTGGTACAGGCCTCAGATGCAATATCCGGAGCCAGACCCGGAGCCCGCCGTGAAATGCTGGAAACCTATATGCAGCGCTTGGCTAAATTAGAAGATATCGCCAATAGCATTGAAGGTGTAAACAAATCCTATGCCATCCAGGCCGGACGGGAATTGCGTATCATCGTGGAACCAACTGCCATAGAAGAGAATCAGACTCCGCTTTTGGCTGCTGAGATTGCTGCGTCGATCGAAAAGAATGTCCAATATCCGGGACAGATTAAGGTAACCGTGATTCGGGAAACCAGACAAATAGCAATGGCCAAATAGATGATAGTCCTCTTTTTTGGTGATGTTTACGGCAAGCCGGGGCGTTTTGCGCTGCTGCAGAAGCTGCCAGATTTGATGGCAGAGTACAAAAGTGATTTTGTGATTGTAAATGTCGAAAACCTCGCCGATGGTAGAGGCCTTACCGAGAAAACCCTGAAGCCCCTCTTTAATCAGGGCGTGGATGTAGTAACTGGTGGCAATCATCTCTGGGATAGAGCTGAATCGTTGGAGTATATTGCTCATGAAAAACGGATTATCAAACCTATCAATTATCCCGCCTCTGCTCCGGGGAGTGACAGCTATATAATAACCAAGAGCGGTTTGACTCTTGGAGTTATGTGTCTCACCGGACAGATTTTTATGCCTCCCTGTGATTCACCCTTTCATGCCTTTGATCGCCTCTGGGAAGATGCGGATCACAGCATCCCCTGGTTAGTAGATTTCCATGCCGAATCCACTTCCGAAAAACGTGCTTTTGGCTGGTATGTAGATGGTCGGGCTGCAGTTGTGGTAGGTACTCACACCCATATCCAAACAGCGGATGAAGAGATACTCCCGCAAAAAACTGCCTATCTCACCGATGTGGGAATGACAGGTGCCCATGATAGCGTGATCGGGGTAAAGAAGGAGATCATTCTGGAGAAGCTACGCTCTGCCGTGCCGCGCAGGTATGAGACCTCAGATAAGGGGCTGATGATAAATGCTGCCGTGTTTGAGCTGGATAATGATTCGGGACGAGCTCTCAGTATCAAACGCTTGAGAATCCCGGTGGAGAGGTGATGGACAAGATTTTAAAAGGTAAAGCCATTGCCGTGGCGATCAATCAAGCCTCCAAAGCGCTGATTGAAGAATTTGACCTGCAGCCAAAGATGCGATTGATTCAGGTGGGGGAGGATCCCGCCTCTTCATATTATGTACAAAGCATCATCAAAAATGCTGCTAAGTTAGGCTGTGCTGTGGAGTTAATGTCTTTGGATAAAGACTGTTCTCAGGATGAATTGCTGCGTATTATTAAGGTGGCAAATAGCGATCCGCACATTCAGGGTATAATGTTGCAAAAGCCCCTGCCCAAGCGGTTTGACGATAGTTTGATCAACATCAGCATCCACCCCGATAAGGATATAGATGCCCTCCACCCGCTCAATTTAGGCAAGATTCTCATTGAAGAAGATGGTTTTTTGCCCAATACACCAGCTGCTGTTTTTTATACTCTAAAATACTATAGAATAGATCCGCAAGGCAAGAATCTGGTGATTCTGGGGCGCTCCAATGTGGTGGGCAAACCGCTGGCCAATATGCTGTTGTGGAAAAAACCGTATGCCAATGCCACTGTGACGGTTTGTCACAGCCGCACCGAAAATCTCAAGGAGATTTGTCAAGGTGCAGACATCCTGATCTCAGCCATCGGCAGAGCCCATTTTGTTACTCCGGATATGATCAAGGATGGTGTCATACTAATAGACGTGGGCATCAATAAATTTACGCAGGCTGATGGGAGCATAAGCTATGTGGGCGATGTAGATTACGATGCTTGTTATAACAAGGCTTCAGCGCTAACACCGGTCCCCGGTGGCGTTGGCCGGATTACCACCAGTTTGCTCTATCTGAACTTGGTGAGAGCAAGTCTAATTGACCGCAAAGTGAATAAAAATGTTGACGAATATATAGACTTGGTTTTTAATGCAAAAAGAAAGAAATAATAACCTGATGTTTGGGAGGACCGATGAAGAAAAAGAGCGCTAGACTCTTGGCAATCATCATGATACTTGTTGTTGCTATATTGAGCGTGACCGGTTGTGGAAGATCCGGGAGCAGATTTGAGAACCAGCTTCCAGAAATATCCATCACTTCTTTTGAAGGCTGGACACCCGATAATGTACCTGCAAATATCGATACGACTACATACGAATATGTATTTCAACAAAAAATTTACTGGCATGGCACAGACGCTGATGGAGTGATTAGCGGCTACGCATTCAGGGTCTTGGATGAAAATCACAATCCTATCTCGACTCCTGGATACAAATATTTGGCCAGTGCTACTGATAACCTGATTCCGGAAGAAATGTTAACCAATTTCGGGGAAGGTTGGGTCTTGCATTATCTGCCCAGTGCAGATCAGAGCCTTGCTTTAGACGATCCGGAAGCAGACCGCACGATATGGACAGATCAGAAATATGCTGAGATCAATTTCCCTGCCGCTAATCCGGATGGTGCCCCAATGCCTACGATCTCTTCTTTTGAAGTGGTGGCCATAGACAATCGTGGAGGTATTAGTCCCGTACCAGCCTGGCGCAAATTCCGAACTAACTCCAAGCGCCCGGTGTGTATTGTAAATACTACAAAGGGCAACCCTCACGGGGGGAATGTAGGTAGCGGTATTACCCTGAAGTTTAGCATGACCTATCCCGACTCCTTGAATCTTTTGATCGATCCCATTCCGAGTAAGTTTGAATTTAAGATGATGAAGGTCTATGATGATACTGGGGAGATCGTTCCAGATACTGAAACAGATTGGATCAGCACGGAGGATCAACCCAAAATCGATGAATACCGGCTGACCAGTAAGGCAGAGCCAAAGCTTGTCTTTGATTATACTGAAGAGGGCATATCCTTAGGTACCAGCACAAGAGTCATTGCCAGAGCGATGGACTTGGCAAGCGTGTATTCAGAATTTCCCCCAAGCGCTTCTGCAGATCAGCTTCCAGGTTGGGAAATGCGCTTCAAGGTCAAACCCGGTTTTCGCCCTCGCACCCTGATCTATTCAGATAAAATTTTGGCTTTGGGAGATAATCATTTCGAAACCCGGAAAGATAATTCCACGGAAGAAGATCTGCCCAATACCATTGTGCAAAATGAGCAGCGCTTTGCCACTCCCCTGTTTCAAGACATGCAAAACCACAAAACTGTGGTACATAGCAACAATCTCAAACTCTATGTCCGCTGGGGTTACTGGGGTGAGTATGGTGATGAGGATAGCGAAGGCAACGTAAGCTACCCCTTGGATAATCCCTATATCAAGAAAGTTAATTCTGTAATTAGTGAACCTGATCCGGAAGTGGGCTATCCCGGTGGTGAAAACTACTATGGAGAGATTACTCACTTTGATATTCGTTATGATGGCGCACCTTACGACTTCCCGCCTTTCGCCGAGAGCATCGTTGAAGACATTGACGAGAGTGGAAATCCCAGACAGTGGCTGCGATTGCCCATTTCTTCTCCTCTTAGGCAGTCTATCGTGCTTACCGGTCAACAATTGAGCATCGGTGAACATACCTTTGAAGTGCGCTGCGTGGATTCCCAAGATGAAGTTTCCAAATATCCAGCAGTATTGACTTTCTATGTCTTACCCTATGTGGCACCTTCATCTCGTTCTGGAGTTTTAATCGTGGATGATGATCCCGACAATTCAGCAACCTCACCAGGTGAGCTGGTATACGCCAAGTATGAGGCGATGACGGCTGATATCCCCAATGTAACCGTCGTAAAATACGGTGGAAACGGCGCCAGCGATACTTTTGCCGATGCCCGCAATCGCTATTTGGCATATTCTGATCTGCAAAATTACAAATTGGTGATTTATCATGCGGATGATCCTGGCAACGGTGGGACAATTGAAGCTGAGGTTGACGGATTAGCTTTGTATGTACGCAAAGGTGGAAACCTGTTGATCTCTCATACTTCACAATTTGCCTCAAAAGCGGTCGATTTCACGAACAAAAGAGCTTATACATTATTGGATTACATGGGATATCCTATAGACATGAAGAATAAAATGGGTACCGGTCCGCAAAATCCGGCTACCGGTTCTTTCTTGCAAGACGCCATCGGTCAATTAGGCTACAATGATATCGGAGTGCAATATTCTACGCATCCCGATAATGTTGAGCAAACCCAAGCTTTCCTCCCGTTGGTTGAAAATTTGCACGGTTATGCACAAGTAGCCTATTTCCTGAGTCCTGCAGATGGTGAAAATGGCACTGTCAGCTATACGGGTGAACCAATTTATACCTATGGCTGCAAAGCCGTAGATTATCCAGTTGCTCCACCCTCTCAGGCCCAGTTTGATTTCTACAATGGCAAAGTTATCGGACTGCGTAAAGTTAATAACAATGGATCCAGGGTCTATACCCTTACTTACCCCTTATCCATTATGCTGGAATCGCAGGCAAAGGAATTTATCAATCAAATCTGGAACGAACTAATGTAAGTCTTCCATACATCAGAATATAAAACTCCAAGAGACTGACCTGATATGGGTCAGTCTCTTTGCATTCAGGAGGCAGAGTTTGGATGCAGAGAGTTTTCGAGTTTTCGAGGTTTTTGGGTCAGGAGTTTTGAGGTTTTCGGGTTATCCGTAAATCAGTGAGGGTGAAAGCCTATAGCTCGGAATGTGAATCCCGTGATATATTGTCATACTCACTGCGCTTCAAGCGAGTGCCGGTACTGTATAGGCGGTCGCTGTACCGCCTACT
>JARRCD010000081.1 GCA_029982875.1 Candidatus Cloacimonadota bacterium
GACAGGCTTTGGAAAGAGCAGTTGGAAAAATGGAACTTTGAAATTAGAAAAAGCGCAATTGGAGTGCGATTGTGCCGATCAGGAAAGCTCCGTAATTCCAATCTGAGTCTAAAACAAGAACCGGGTAGTCTATATTAAATGGTTGGAGGATAATCTGTTGCCTGTGGTGGTCGATCTGCACCTTCTTGATGGTGAGACCATCGTCAGTTCTTACAACTGCAATTTTACCATCGGCATTTTCCCAACTCTGATCGCTTTTGATGACCACGATGTCCTGATGCTGGATCACAGGCTCCATGCTCTGTCCATTTACTTGAAAGACAGTGTATTGCTTGGGGTTGCCGGTCAGGAATGAGATCGGCAACTGAATCTGACCGACTTGACTCCACTCGTCTCTGATCTCCATCGGAGGTCCGGCAGCTATTTCACCGACTATGGGATAGGTGATAGATCGAGTGAGATCGAAGTCCTGATTGTTGATAGGATGTAGGATTGGAGAGATGATGGATGGGTTTGGACTGTTTGGATTAGTTGGTGCTTGATTGGATTGGAGAAGCTCTTGAAACTCATCTTTGGCATACATAGAACCGCTTCCCGTAAAGAGCCAGTGGATATTGATCTTATCCTTGGAGAGTGCTTCTAAGAACTCAGGATCGGGATATCTCTCATTCAGCTTGTATCGGGAAAGCGAGGCGCGGGAGATGCCATACTTATTGGCAAACTGGTAATCCTTGAGTCGCATTGCCTTAATCACCAAGCTAAGGCGTTGTCCGATAGTCGGTTTATTCATCGTGGTCTCCATATAGTAACTTTGGCATTGACTATATCCGCATGGCTGCAAGATTAGTTCCAGATGCCATTCTGCTGCAAGGCGGATTGGAGTCAATACTAAAGTGTATAGTGTGACCCAGGTGGATTATAAAGTATTGCCGGATAATGCGTAAGAAAGATGGCAAACTTGCAGAAAGGACTTCCCAAGGTTCTGCTCTTGTGGTTGTTAGCACCCTACTAATACATAAGAGAGGTGTAGAATGACTACCAAGAAACAACGCCATGCGGAAGTGCAGAAACGAGCTTGTAATGGCAATGTCCAAGCGGGTACCCCTGTCCAAGCGGGGGTAGGCATGAGGCTTAACTCATTGATAACTATGATGAGAAGCCAAAATGACCAAGCGCTTAACCGCATTTTTCAAGATTCCCGACTGAAATGTCCAAGCGGGTCACAGTTTTTGAAGGATTTGGACATGGACATGAAAGTCGATTTTATCTGGTTTCCCATTGATAGAGTAGCCATGCTGATGGACAAGAATCTGAAGACGATCAGAAGAATGGTGGATGCCGGAAAGCTGACTGCACTCAAACATCAGATACCGACCAAGAACGGAGCCACGATCAAGACCTTTGTGCTGGCAACGGAAGAGATCATTCAGGCTGAGTATGATAGATTCAGAGATAGCCTGCGTAAGCCGGAGCTTTACTTTGAGGAAGTGATCGATCTGGGCGAGCATAGCTATCCCAGTGTCTTCCTGGTCTATTATGATAATGGTAATGAATTGGTCGTAAAGAGCAGCGAGAAAGCAGGAGGTTCAGATGTTTCCCTATAGTGGCAGACCAACTGAGGAGTTCTTGAGAGAGTATCGTAATAAGCTGAATGAACTGCAAGAATTGATGGAGAGCCAAGGACTGAAGCTTGAAATCAAGAGTGGTGGCAGATGCATAGTGGTACCGGAGGTAAAGGCTAATCTCAGCAAGGTTAGTGGGAATGGTAACGGTGGTTGTGATGGGAATAGCAGAAACAACAGTGGAGATGCCACCGATGCCGACAACAGCTTCATGCTCGCCTACAGCCAGCAGTATAATGCCAAAGCAGATAGTACAGAAGATAACCTCGAGTCTGAGACGGTCTATGAGACCTATGAAGACTATCTGGACTTTGAACGTAAGCTTACTCTGATCCATGAAGCCCGGGACAATGATGTGGTAATCGACTTCTCCAGTGAGTTTCTCGATCTGGCTCCGGTGGAAGAGGAGAGACTGCTCTTCAAAGATGAGGCTCAGCTCTATGGCAGATTCTGCCAGGAGGTGTTCCGCAGATTGCATGGAGTCGATTCAAAGACATTAGCTTGGAAACGCATCACCAGTGACTATAACACCAAGAGACTGGTACCGGAACTCTACAATCTCAAAGGACCCCGAAAAGAGAGGGCACTGCGAGAGTGGCTCAATATCTACCTGGAGAATAAGCTGGATATGTATGCCCTGATCCACAAGAGCAAAGGCAAGTATAAAGAACGAAAGATCACTTTTCAGGAACAGCACTACCTTCTGCATCTGCTGCTCAATCCTAACCGGATCAAAATCGGCTCTGCCATCACCAACCTCAAGCAGATGAGCAGAAACAAAGTAATAGAATCAGAGACCAATGAACGGACGCTCAGACGCTGGTGCGAGGAATGGGCAGCCAGGCACCCGGCAGAGTGGCATCAAGCCAGAGATGGCAGCAAGTTCGTCTCAGAGAATCTCATCAAGAGCATTATGAGAGATGACAGCACTCTGGAAGTGGGACAGGTCTGGGTGGCTGATGGACATACCCTCTCCTTCGATATCCTCAATCCCCAAACCGGCAGAGCCCAACGCATGACCATGATCATGGTGATGGACTGGGCAAGCAGGTATCCGGTGGGAGCATCTTTAGCCTTTACCGAAGATAGCCAGCATATCCTCACCGCCTTCCGCAATGGCTTCATCAACTGCGCTCAGATTGCCGATAACAATAGCGGAACCATGGCTGTGCTACCCAAGTATGTCTATCTGGATAACGGCAAAGCCTTCCGAGCCAAACTCTTTCATGAGAGATGGGAAGAGCATGATCTGAACAAGGAACTGGGCGGTATCTTCCCCCGGCTCAATATCGGAGTGCGATTCGCCGAGAGCTACAATGCCAAGGCAAAGATCATCGAACGCTTCTTCAAGACCTTCCAGGAGCAGTTTGAGAGGTTCATTACGACTTTCAGAGGAGCATCGATAGACGATAAGCCCTCTGTCCTGCATCGAAACGAGGTATGGGCTAAGAAGCTCTATGCCGGTAAGCCACCCACCATTGAAGAGACGATGCAGATGATCGCCTTCTATGTGAGGTTTTGTTATGGCGAGACACCGCATACCTCACTCAACAGACGCACTCCCTATGAAGTCTTCAGTGCTGCCAGGATAGCTGAGAGTCGGCAGATTGAGATCTCCAGGCTCAACTTCCTGATGATGGCAATGGAACGCAAGAACATCCGCGCGGAAGGCATCAGGCTGGATAAGAAGGTCTACTGGCACCGGGAACTGGTTAACCATGTGGGACAGCCTTGCATCATCAGATTCGATTACAGCGATGCCAGGTGGATCGTGGTCTATGACAAGAACGATGTCTTCATCTGCCAGGCAGCCCTCCGCAAGGCACAGCATCCCTTCATCGAGGTCTCGATGGATCAGGCGGTCTCGCATAAGGAGCTGAACAAGGAATACAAAGAGATCAAGGGACTCCGACGGGAGAAAGAACGCAGTGCCAAGAAGTGGGTGGTCAACTCGCAGAAGGCAGTTGATAAGATACTGAGCAACTCCCCATCTAAGCAGGAGAAGCTTGAATATCAGGGTGCCAGAGCACTTTTCAATAGTCCTCCCATGCTGGAAGCACCACCTAAGGATAGTGATGAGATCATCGAGGAAATGACCAGAAAGATGATGATGAGGCAGCCCATACATCCGGATATGCTGAGTCCGGAAGAACGGGAGAAGCTTAATGCGGAAGAGAAGGAGAGACTGGCAGAGCAGGAGAGGGATAGGATAATCCTAAAGGAAATCAAAGAATCGTTCGACCGTATAGGACTCGAATATCAGACAAGTAATGATAAACCAGCCATGGAGTTCGCGATAGGCTTCAGCCAAACAGCCAGAGAGTACTACAAAGCTCAACAAAGATCCCAAGCAGAACAAGAAGCATCAGATGAAGCACCCACTGCCACCGCAACAAAAGATGCCACAGGTATAGAATCTGAAGATCATGATCCAGCGGAAAAGATCTCCATACCAGCAGAAGGGCCTGATGATAAGCAAGCACAGGATGACACCAAGACTGGGCAGTCACCCTTCGCACACCTCTCCAGAGCGGAACTCCTCAAGCGCATCGGGATAAACTAATAGGAGGATTACATGAAACAGGGAACGCTCGTCAGAACTCAGAACGTGATAGCCGCAGATAAATGCATCGAATACCTGCTAACACGACCTAAGCTGGAGATGGTCGGACTTGGCTTGCTCTATGGCAGACCGGGACTGGGAAAGACCACTTATGCCAGTCGGATCGCTTTCAGTAAGGGCTATCTCTATCTCAGGCTGGAGGCAACTACCACTCCCAAAGCCTTTGCATCCAAGCTGCTCTTAGCCCTATACAAGAGATTTGGCATGGGAGAGTACATCCCCTACGGGACAGCTAATGACCTCTTCATGATGTGTATAACGCTTCTGGAGGATCACAAGGATACGATCATAGTTGTTGATGAGATAGACTACGCCTTCCGGCATCCCCAGCTCTTAGGTGCGATCAGGGATATCGTGGATGTGACCACAGCGATTGTCATCCTGGTCGGGATGCAGAATGCCAAAGACCGGCTCAATCAGATCAACGAGTACTACTTCGATAGGTGCAACTTCTTCTATGAGTTCCAAGACCTGCCTAAGAAGGACATAGCCCAGTTATGTAGTGAGATTCTGGAGATCAAGTTCCATCCGGACATAGTCGACTATGTCCACTTCCACTCCTGTGGCAATGTTCGTAAAGCCATGAAGCTAATCCGCTCAGTGGAAGAGATAGGTAGATACAAGAATCTGGACATAGTATCCCAAGCCGATCTGGATGATTGAGGTGATAATGACGGACAAAGAACTGATCCTCAACTTCATCAATCAGTATGATCGCCCCTTCAATGCAGAACTGATATCCAAGCTGACCAGTGTAAGCATAGAAGCAACAGAAAAGCTACTGCCCGAATTGCTCCAAAGCCAGGCAATCAAGCAGATTGAAGATAGTCCTCCAATTTACGTCCGAGCCAACCGCTTTCAAGCCAGGATTGGCTATCAGCACTACAAGGGCTGGACTTTCAGCATAGCAGATGCCCACAGGCTACTGGACATCCTGGAACAAGGCAGATTCAAATCCATCCGAGAGATTGCTCAAGACATAGGAAAATCAAGGCAATGGGTCTATATCTATCTGGAGGCACTGGCATCAATTGAAGTGGTTGATCTGAGGGGCTTCATATATGTGGTCATATCCCGCCAAAACGTGCCAAAAATCGGCAGAAAAGTCCAGAAAGGTATCTTGGGTCAACTCAGGAGTTTGAATAAGGCTGGGTGTTATAGATTAATCGAATAGGCGATGTTTTTGAAAAGTACCTATGGCTTCTCCTGCTTTAGATGATTCTGCATCGCCTGAAGCGTTTTGAAACCGAGTTTCCTAGCAGCTTGGCTTTGGCTTGTGCTTGTTTCGATGCTTTCCCGAATGGCTTCTAGCTTGATCTTTTGTATGTCATTCATTAGATTACACTTCTCTTCAATACTTACTCTTAGCTGCTCGGAAATAGGGAATCTGATACACGAAGTATTGTTCTCCGTAGGTCGCTTTTTGTAGGACTCTCGTGCTAATGTATCTGCTGTTATCAATGGATCGGAACTAAGTATGCAGCAACGCTTTACAACAGAAATAAGCTCTCGTACATTCCCCTCCCATTGATGGCTCATAATGAATTCATAAGCGGTTTTATCGAAGCTCTTTGCTTGGTACACTATAGAGAATTTTGCTTTAGAGGCTAAATCTGATAATTCTTTGTTAGTGTCTTCTAAGCATTTGTCTGCAATAATTACCACATCTTTTCCACGACTTCTGAGGGGGGGTAACTCAATGATACCTTCGGATAAACGGAAAAACAAATCGAGTCTTAGCTTATCAGGACTATTTGTGGCAGACACCAATCTCACATCTACGCTCTCCCCTTTATCACTACCTATGGGTTTTACTATGCCATCCTCCAATACTCTTAGAAGCTTTGCTTGTAGATTATGAGACAACTCACCTATTTCATCTAAAAACAGAATTCCTTTATGAGCCTGTTTAAACAGACCAAGTCTATCTTCTTTTGCGTCAGTGAATGAACCCTTAATATGACCAAACAACTCAGACTCTGCCAATGTGTCGGGCAGGTTTGCGCAATTGAAGCTGAAAAATCTATTATTATCCCGAGCTGAGGCATCCCTGTATAATTGAGCAAAAAGCTCTTTACCTGTACCGCTTTCCCCTGTGATAAGAACGTTACGATCAAACATGGCATATTTACGAACATCATTAATCGCAGATTTTATCGCCTCGCATTCCCCGATAATCTCTTTCCCTCTAACATCACCATATAGCACTTGTCTTTTCATTTGAGTGTCAGCAGGTAGTTGTTTTTGTAGTACGTCAAAGCTGATCGAAAATGGAAAGTTTACCTCTTCCACATTTGATGTTTTTCTCGGAGTATCAGTCCATGTTTGAAGTAGGGTTGCATCATATTGAGTCCTGCCAAGTATTATAAATGAGACCGTGATGGCATTAGTTCCAGAAGATGTGTTGAAGTAAAGTGCTGTCGCTTTGCGTTTTGTTGCAAGAATTTTAGCAACCTCATCACTCATTAGTTTATGCATCACAGTAATATCTGATGTCACAAGATCGTCTTGCATTGCAATGGGATATACTGTGCAGTTATACTTTTCTTTGATTTTATTGAGATAACGCCTCAGGTTCAACTCATAGCGATCTATATAGGAGTACTGGTAGAAAGCATATACTTCATCTATCGAATGATTGCCCTTAGCCAGTATAGTTTCAATAGGGCCATAAGGTTCTACCTGCCTTGTTGCGCTTTCACAATCATGTTTCCCAATCCAACTGATTAATAAGTTCATACTCACCTCTGGAACTAAGTTAGATACACCACGTGTAATGTCAATATATTATTCAAATCATTCAACATATTGTTGATTGACATCTCATTCTCCTAATTAGATATATCTATGTTATGCAATAAGATAAAGAAAACTGAGAGCACTTTGGAACGCCTTGCTTGTATTAGGGACAAAACACATAAGGAGATAACAATGAGTAAGTTTAGAATCAACAATGGTTACAAACAATACCTAAGTGGCAGTGGCTGGGCTTACACCCACAGACGAGTTGCTGAGAAGCAGATAGGCCATACTATCCCCAAAGGATATGAAGTTCACCATAAAAACGCTGTAAAGACTGACAACCGGCCTGCTAATCTAGCTATTTTACCTAAGGGCATCCACCAGAAAATTCACAATAACAAATAAGGGGTTATCCTGATGAAAAGAAGAACTCAAAACATCCATGCCCATAATACGATCAGACACGGATACGAAGCGAAGGTGATTAACGAGTCCCTGAAAAGAGCAGGCAATAATCCACAACTCAAAGGGATTGTGCACGAAGTTTTGATCAAGGATGGGATCAACTACAATCCGGTAAACATGGTTAAAGGGATAAATGCCGCACTTACAAAGAGCACAAATGCAAAAACAGTCGATGTTGTAGTAAAACAGGGCAGCAAAATCGTCGGACGAATCCAAGCGAAGGATACAGCTAACTCGATAAGCAAAGTAGTTAAGCAAGTGAAAAACGGGCAATACAAATCGGCACAGATCTTGGGTACCAAGGAGACAGCCGCAAAACTAACCGCGAGATTAGCAAAGGACGGTGTATCAAAGACAGTTAAATCGTCTGGTATAAGCTCTAGAACAACTCAAGCTATAGCAACCAAAGCAGGAGTTAACGGATTCACTGGATTATCCAAGGCTTGCACCACTGCAGCAAAAGGAAGTGCAGTAACAGGAGCTGTAGTTGGAACCGGTTTCGCCGTATACCAAGGGATCTGTGATCTATCTGATGGATCGAAAGACTTGGGTGAGGTCGCCCTTGATGTTGGGAAAGAAGCCGTCGGAAGTGGACTTTCCGCTGCTGGCGCAGGGGCAGCTGCTACTGCTGGCGGTGCAGTTGTTGCCACTGCTGTTACTGCTGCAGGGATAACTGGTGGAGCAGCTATAGCCTTGACGGTAGGTGCTCCGGTTGTAATAGCAGTAGGGGTTGGTTACGCGATTAAGTCGATCTGGGACTCAATCTTTAATTAGAACGAGTGCTCTGATTTAATGGATGAAACACAACAACACAAACAAACCTCAAGGAGGATAGAGCTATGTACTTTGGTTATATGAATCAATTGCTCAAAATGATAGTCACCGTGAAGCAAATCGAACAGCTTAATCAAATCTGTAACAATCCGCAGAGGAGTTATTCTCAGGAGTCCGCAGAATCAGACGGAACTTGTAACGAAAAAGCTTCAAAACTTGCCGATGCTTACAGAGCATATGGTGAGTATTGCACACTATTCGGATTTACACCATGCGAAGAAGGATTCAAGGTGTGGTATGGTGAGAACATTGATGTATAAGCCGATGCTGGGATGAATCCATTCAAGTATTGACAATTTTGATCACTCTAACATAATGGAAATTTATAGGTTGTGAGGTGAAAAATGATTGAATTAATAAGGAAGAAATGCAAGCAGGGTGACATTGTTAAAATCACTCTTGATGGTGGCCGCGAGATTACTGGCGCATTGGATGAGATCAGTTCTGAGCATCTAACTTTGATGGTAGATAAGAACCCCGTAGTCCTGACCCACAAGATAATTGTTCTCTTTGAAATCGTAAAGAAGATGGAAATCTCACAACCCGCAACTAATCCAGTTATGGATCAAACCCAAGTTAAGTCTGTAGAGCCAGAAAACACTCCAGCAGATGAGGTAGATAAACAAGTTTCAGATAACCCAACATCACTTATTAAGCCCACGCTCAAGGTTCAAAAGGAAACACAAGAATTCACTGTTGAACTTCTAACAAACTACAATGAAGCACTCTCATATTGTTCTTATCTTGATGATTTCGACATATGCAATAAGGTTACATCACTTGATTTCAAATATGAAAATCCTACCGAAACCAAGAACAGCATAGATAAAAAACTGATGCGCCTATCCGCAATATATGATGAATTCAAGAAAGATCCCAATATAAACTCAATTCAGCCAGCAGTCGCTGAGATAAACAGCTTGTTTGCTGATAATCCTGGTAATACGAACCTTGCGTGGAACTACTTCATTTTGTCTTGCATCAATGGTGATCATGAAACAGCGTTTAATTGCCTTCATACTTATGCGTTGAAGTCTGCAAACACCGATTTAAAGTCCTGGCAAGATTATTATATCCTCTTGATTGGACAAACCAGATTATACGAAAAACTTGAGGAGTTGATCAGGCATTGCAAAAGCACGTTGAATGAGAATGCTCAGTTAGTTGAATTTTCGCGAAAGGCATTAAGTTACATGCTATATAAAAGCAAGATGAACACAGCTATTGAATCAGCTCTTAGCATTGATGAAAATAACCTTCTAAAAACCGTTAAAGAGCTTACTGACATAGTACCGAGGAAAAGCATCTACTCATCTGCATCAAGTTCTCCACGGCAACCCCAACAACGAAGACCATCCTTACCTAAAACACAAACACGTCAATTCTACAGCCTTACTGAAGAGATCAATTTCGCAGTTAACAATGGCGATATCAAAGCTGTAGATTCTCTGTATGAACGATACAAGTCAAGAAGCGACGCCACAAAACTGATTCAAATCGGGACAGCTTACCAAAGACTCGGGCAGTATGACAAAGCCTTGGAAATTTTTAATACTGGTTTGCAGAAGTATCCTGACAAAGCTGTTGGTTTCTTGACCTCCCGCGTGCAGATTTATGAACTTCAGAATGAATGGACTTTGGCAGATGGGGACTACAAGAGATTATTAGAAGTAAATGGTGATACTGAATCAAAGAGAAAGAACTATAATTTTCAACGAGCAAGAGTCCTTCTGAAGGATAGAGAGATAAACAAAGCAAGAAATATCCTGTTCGAGTTAAGTAAAAAGTACCCAACTGATACTGGTATAGCCAATGCCCTAGCTGAGATAGATAGAGTAACTGAGGATATTGCTTCTGGTTCTGATCAATTTGTTGAAATCCCAATTATTGATATTGGTGATGACCAAATTGAGATCATTAGCCCCATGTTAAGGTTTGATATTGAGGAATGCGATTACAGGGATGAAAGCATTTTAAAACAAGGCAACAAACCGACTTTAGAAGACGCCATGCGCTTAAAATCCAGAGCTATGACTAGTATAAAAGATCAAGTCGAGATGTCTGAAAGGTATCCGCTATTTCTTGAGGCTGCCAAAGCATATAATGATTTGAATCCCGGAAGCTATGACCCAACAGATCTTTACGAGTTATTGGCTAGATACGCAGCCTTGAGAGCAGGAACCATATTCTCGGATCTAAAGAAAAAACTCTTGATGCCTTCGAGAATGATAGATCCCCAAACTGCTCAGTTAAAGGCAGACACTGCATCAAGTTACTATCTAGAGAGCGTAAACCTGCAAGCCATGGTAAAGCCAGAAAACATGCTGCTGCCCTTAACAAATCATTTAAAGATTCAGATGGCTATCTTGTTGTACAAATTAAACAAACCTCTTTCTGAGGATATTTTCTCTGGCAATTTCACAACGATATTCAAAGTATGTATTGCCTCAAAAATCTCCGAATTGAATGAGCTTGCATACAAATCTGTTGTCACGATCGGATCTACAAATGTCATCGCGTGGAATAAACTGAAGGATGTAAGAGGGGGAAGTGCTGTATTCTATGGAACAATCCCAACTGAAAGCAAAAGAGTTATGCCCTACATGTATTTGAGTAATTTATCAGGAACAATCTTATCACCTATAGACCTTCCTGGTGATGCCCTAAGAAAGGTGTTCCAAGCAAGAAAGAGTCAAAATGAGCATTTTATCGAGCTAACTAAATCTCCCAAGCTTATAGACTTCAGACCCCAGAATATTAGTAACATAGAGAACATTATTC
>JARRCD010000082.1 GCA_029982875.1 Candidatus Cloacimonadota bacterium
GTGACGCAGTTACCTTCAGCTACAGGGCTTGACGATACCCTGAATCGGACTTTCACCGATCTGATATGTGTCGCTCACAGGCGCACAATGCCGTTCCTCCGGGACTCAGGCTTGTCAAGTCTGCACTTGGGTTCGATATTTGCGCGTTTCGCTCACTTTTTCGTCAACTTAATGCGATAACTTATTGGCAATAGATCAGGTCTTGGGGAATAGTCTCGTAGAGAGACTGTTATAAAGAGTCACCGAAAATTGCAAATCGGCTGTAGCGGATCCCGGATCAAGTCCGGAATTACGAGTATCGCCCTGGTTTTCTTGTAGCCCTGCTGCCTGCGGAACTCCCGGATTCTCAGCGCAGTAGGCCAGTTTCTGCCAGTAATACGATGATCGATTGCGAGATCCTTGAATTGCCCTTTGCGATCGTCTTTGAATATGCTCATGGTCTCCTCAGCTGCATTACTATTTTCAAATGCCATCTTTACTGCTCCTCTGCTTTGATTAAATTAGGATGTGCAAAGATGCGGCTCAATCATAAGGAGCTGAAATTCAGCATAACCTTGTTCCCCGCTTTATCCCTTACGGCAAAAGAGAGGTACTGTTTGGTGGAGCTGCCCAGAATAGTTTTATCGATTGGTTTCATCGCTCACATCCAGATCGAGTCTTTGCTCTTATAGCGGTGCAGAGCGAAGATACCATAGCGGGCAAGCTGCTGCCGGTTATCGACTTAGGAAACCTCAATGCGCTTCATACCAGTTTTTCCCGATCCCGATATCCACAGCCAGCTGGATTTGATCCCGATACTTTTGGGGTAAAGCGTTTTCCATTTCTGTGCGCACCAGTTTTTCCGCTGCCGAAGCAAAATCTTTGTGTACCTCAAAGACCAATTCATCATGCACTTGCATAATCATGCGAATTCTTTGATCGGACTGAATCCGGGCATGAATACTGATCATGGCAGCTTTGATGAGATCAGCGGCACTACCTTGTATGGGCATATTAACCGCCACTCGTTCGGCTTCACTGCTGGTACCTTTGTTTTTGCTGTGAATTCCGGGGAGGTCCAGGACTCTGCCAAAGATAGTTTGAGCACGACCCTCACTGCGGGCTTTGGCGATGCATTGGGCTTTGAAGCTACTGATGGATGGGAATTGGGCAAAATAGTTCTCTATCATATCCTTAGCCTCATTTTGTGAGATCTTCAGCTCCCGTGCCAGTTTCCTCTGCCCCATACCGTACATCAGGCCAAAATTGATGGTCTTGGCCGCCCTGCGCATCTCGGCAGTAACCTCGCTGAGTTCGATTTTATAGATTTGAGCTGCAGTCTGTTTGTGAATGTCAATTCCTTCCTGGAAGGCTTTGAGCAGCACTTCATCTTCAGACATCAGAGCCAGAAGCCTGAGCTCAATCTGCGAATAATCCGCTGCCAGGATCAGGAATTCTTCAGTTTGCGCCACAAAAGCTTTACGAATCTCTCGTCCGAGTTTGGTGCGGATCGGGATGTTTTGCAGATTGGGATTTGTAGAAGAAAGCCTACCGGTGGATGCCACACATTGATTAAACGAGGAGTGAATGCGCCCGGTCTGGGGATTCACCAGTTTGGGCAGCGCGCTCACATAGGTGTTTTCCAGCTTGACCAATTGGCGGTATTCGATGATCTTTTGGGCAATCTCATAGTCTTCGGCAAGGCGTTCCAACACGCTATTATCGGTGGAAAAACCGCTTTTAGTTTTCTTCTTGGCCGGCAAACCGAGGTGTTCAAACAACAATTTTGCTAATTGCTGGGTGCTATTGAGATTAAAATCGTAACCGGCAATATCATAGATTTCTTCTGTAAGCCTTTTGATCGCCAGATTCAGGTGATGCGAGATCTCGGAAAGTACCTTTTCATCAATGCTGATCCCATATTCCTCCATCTGCATGAGCACCGGCATCAAGGGTAAATCCAATTCATAATAGACCGCTTGGGCCGGGCTTTGTTCCAGCTTTGCCACGTAGATATGGTAGAGCTGCAGCGCTGCCCAAGCATCTTCTGCAGCATAAAAACACGCATCTCCGGGACTAACGAGATCAAAAGTGCTTTGCTTTTTCCCCTTCCCTATCAATTCGGTTATAGGCATCATCCGATATCCAAATTCCTTGAGTGCACAGGTATCCAAAGAGAAATTGAAGGCCCCGGCATCCAATACATAAGCCGCGATCATCGTATCAAAAAAGGGCGCGGTGATCTGCCAACCGTGCCGCTTTAGCACCATGAAATCATACTTGAGATTATGCCCGACGATGGTCTTGTGGTGACAAGCTTTAGCCAGAGATTTCAGAGTCTTATCCAAGGGCAGGTTTTCTTCCATTTGGTGTCCTAAAGGTAGATAGTAAGCTTTGTGCGGATCAAAACACAAAGAGATGCCTACCAAAGCAGCTGTTCTGGAATCGAGGGAATCAGTCTCTGTATCAAGACTGATAACATCCACTGCCTTCAACCCTTCCAGCAGACTGACAAGGGAAGCTTCATCCACCAGAATGGCCTCAAAATCGGTGTTGATTTTCTCCTCTTGCTCCCGCTTTGGCCTAAGCTCTTGGGCAAAAATATCCGCCTGTTGTTCCAGCACTGCGGATTCTGTAGCTGGGGTGGGAAAACGAGCTTCGATCTTGCGTTGCAGACTGGTGACCTCATAACGCTTTAAGAGGGGCAAGGCGTTGACCAGCCGTTTTGCTTCGAAGAATAGCTCATCCTCGGTGGGGATATCGAGCTCAGCTTGGCACTGGATGCGTGCCAGATGTTGCGACAAAAATGCATTTTCCTTATTTTCCCGCAGCTTATTCTGGTATTTGGGGTTTACCTTATCAAGCTGAGCATAGATCTCCTCCAAGGAAGAATATTCATTTAAAAGGGTTTTTGCCGCAACCGGGCCGATGCCTCTGACGCCCGGGATGTTGTCTGAACTATCTCCCACCAAAGCCAGATAATCTACAAATTGTTCCGGTTTTACACCATATTTTTTGATCACAGCCTCTGTATCCAGCATCACGTCCTTCATCGGATCATAGAGAGTGCTCCCCTCTCCCACGAGCTGGCAATAGTCTTTGTCACTGGTCACGTAGATGATATCATAAGCTGATCTGTAATGCTCGCCGAGGGTAGCCAAGGCGTCATCTGCCTCATAACCATCGGCTCCGACCTGGGCAACTCCTACCAGAGAAAAGAATTCTATCACTGGCGCGATCTGGGCTGCCAGATCATCCGGCATGGGAGGACGATTCGCCTTGTATGCGGAATAGTAATTGTGTCTGAAGGTAGGCGCTTTGCGGTCAAAAGAGATCGCCAAATACCTGGCCTCCATTTTATCAATGAGAGCTATAAAGGAATTTAAGACACCAAAGAGGGCGGAGGTATTTTCCTGTTTGCTATTGATAAGGGGATTACGGATGAAGGCGAAGAAAGCGCGGTAAAGCAGCGCAGTACCATCAATCAAATAAAGTCTATCTTTCATAATTGCTGTGTCCTCATTGTTTTTCTTAAAGAACCATCGTATTTTTGCTTATGACAATATTCATATACAACCGAGTTTTGTCCAGAAAAAAAACCCGCCCTTGCCGCTGGAAGGTTATGAGACTGTGCAAAAAGCACAACCATCTTCAGCCGCTTTCCTTGTTGTCTTTGAGAAGGCTCTCTTTCAAACCGAGTGGGTAAGTCCCTCCATTAGGTCTTACTTGAAAAAAATCCTTGCAATTCTAACAGGTCTTCACATATTTGGACTTCGAGAGGTCTGTCCATGATACCGTTCTCCTTTAGGTAATAATTTTGGAGTCACGTTAATCGCTGGGCAGATCCTCTCAACTCTTTTTTTTCTAGCTGCCCACTCGGTTTGAAAGAGAGCCATATTTGTTTGTTTCGCCCACTTTTTCGTCAACTTAATGCGATAACTTATTGGCAATAGATCAGGTCTTTGGGAACAATCTCAAGGTTATATCTCGGGGTAGCGTCAAGTGTGGAGTGGCAATCTCCGGCTTGCCACAGCGAGCACAGCTCGCTACAAAGATCAGCAAGACACCGTTTCTGTCAAATCAGAATTGAGCAGCCCCATCCCTTATAAAGTTAGCTGCTTACACATCATTAGTTTAAAAATATCATACCTCAGAACCAGGCGGGGTACCAGCCTATAGCTCAGGGTGTGAATCCCGCAATCGGGCAGGTGCAAGCAAAAGCGTAAAGTCCTGCATATCAGATTGATGATAGCCAGCACCGTTTTTGCTTGACAGCCTAATGGCTTGGAAAAAGAGTGATAAAAGGATTATTTTTTTGAAGCACTTATCATATAGTGCAATTTATCAGATTCCAAAAGAGGTAATGAATGTCCATATTTGATTTTTTTGGCATGATGACAAATGATATAGCAATAGATTTGGGTACAGCCAATACCTTGGTTTACAAAAAGAATAGTGGTGTGGTAATTGACGAGCCCTCTGTGGTAGCGGTTTCCAGCGATAGCAAGAAGATTATTGCCATAGGTCACCAGGCGAAAGTAATGTTGGGCAAAAATCCCGATGAAGTGCGTGTGATCAAGCCGCTTAAAGATGGTGTGATTGCAGATTTTCAGGTAACCGAATTGATGCTGCGCAATCTCATCCTGCGAGCACAGAAAAAGCGTCTCCTGGTTCGTCCCCGCGTGATAGTATGCGTTCCTTCCGGAATCACCGAAGTGGAAAAACGTGCAGTGCGCGATAGTGCTCTTCATTCCGGTGCTCGGGAAGTGTTTTTGATTTCGGAGCCTGTTGCCGCTGCGATCGGAGCTGATCTACCCATCGATGAAGCTTATGGAAATATGGTAATGGATATCGGAGGCGGAACTTCCGAGATCGCCGTGATCTCGCTGTCTCATATCGTAGTGCACAATAGCATCCGCGTGGGTGGAGATAAGTTAGATACCGATGTGATCTCATATTTACGCAAGAAAAGCAACCTGCACGTAGGTATCCAAACTGCCGAGAAAATCAAAATGACGGTGGGTTCAGCCTATCCGCTCAAACAAGAGCTCACTATGGATGTACGCGGACGGGATATTGTTTCCGGATATCCGGTTACCATCAAGATATCTTCAGAAGAGGTGCGCGAAGCAATCTCTGAAACAGTATCCACCATGATTGACGCCATCAAACGTCTCTTTGAGCGCACGGCTCCCGAGCTTTCAGCTGATATTGCGGAACGAGGCATATTTCTCACGGGAGGCGGGGCCTTGCTTAAAGGCTTGGATGAGAAGATCCGCAAGACCGTAGACCTTCCGGTACACGTAGTCCCGGACCCGTTGGAATGTGTGGTAAAGGGTGCAGGAATGGTATTGGATGACATCGACCGTTATCGCCAAGTCTTGATCAAGAAGATTGAAGACTAAACCAGGTATTCAAAACCAAGATTATTTACGAAGCGCCCTGGTAATGCGCTACCAAGCAATATCATGTACCAAAAATACATTTTACCGGTAGGATTGGTCATCCTCTCTCTCATTATGCTGATCGGAAATGCAGAAGAACGAGCCAGTAAAGCGGCTTTTTTGGGCAGAACTATCTTCTTCCCCTTCGTGCATTCTTTGAAAACTGTCGAAAGCAATCGAACTTTACGGGAAGAAAATTTTACCCTGCGGGACCGGCTCACGGAGAGCACTTTGCAGAACCTCGCTTTGCAAAATAAACTCAAAGAGTATGTGGGGGTGGCGGCGATCTCTTTTAACACCCCGGAAGTGGAATTTGAATTAGCCGAAGTAATAGGATTTTCCGGCCAGTTTCAAGCGCGCAATCTGATCGTCAATAAAGGCAAAATGCAGCACATAGCAGCTGGCTCGGCCGTGATCTCCGGTAATGGGATAGTGGGCAAAGTGGTCAGCGTAACTGATACCTATAGCATCGTCTTACCCTTTTCCAACCCCCATTTTCAGGTTCCCGTAATGGATGTCAAAAGTAGTGTACAGGGTATCTTACAATCTGATCTGGCCGGCACCATATCCATGAATCTGATCAAACTGGGTTCAGAAATAGCAACCGGAGATACCATCGTAACCTCCAATCTTTCCCAGCTCTTTCCCAAAGGTTATCCGGTGGGGACGATCAGCCGCATCCGGGAATCTACCGACAATCTTTTTCTCAGCGCTGAGATCGAGCCCTTTACCTGGGTGGAAAATCTGGAACACGTCTACATCCTGAAAGAAAGGAAATCCTATGAGTAATAAGTCAAAAAAACTCATCACCGAGCTCTACGGTCACGCTTTTGAACGCATCCCGATCAAAACGCAGATCCTGGGAAGTGGGGACACCATGGAAGATGTAATCCGCAAATATGCCTTGCCCTTAATGAAAAAGGGAGACATCCTCACTATTAGTGAAAGCCCCCTTGCCATCACTCAAGGGCGCGCTATCCCAGTAGAAAGCATCAAGATCAGCCTGCTTGCCAAAATCCTCTCGCATTTTGTCGCCAAAGTGCCTTATGGGATCGGACTCAGAGCTCCATCCAGCATGCAATGCGCCATCGAAGAAACGGGCGTTTTACGGATTATCCTGGCAGCAGCGATCGGCGCAGGAAGTAAAATAATAGGTCGCAAGGGAGATTTTTATCGTGTTGCCGGCATGCAGGCTGCGCTCATCGATGCCGCCAGCACTTCCCCCGTCCCACCGTATTTCGGGACCGTTATCAAAGGACCTGCCCATCCCGCACAAGAAGCGGCAAAGCTCAGCCGTGCCATCGGTTTCCCCGTTGCCATCATGGATATCAACGATATCGGGGGCAGCTGGATGATCGGGGGAGCGGGAGGCGTAAATAAGCATTTTATCGAAAGTATCATGAAAGATAATCCTCAAGGTCAGGCTGATGAACTTACTCCCCTCTGCATAGTGCGGCGAGTGCAGACATAATCTATCATGTGGCTTAGGGGAATCTACACTTATCTCGTCGGTTTGTTTTTCTTGTATCTGCAGGTCTTGATTGTACCTGCTCTGGCGATAGCTGATGTAGTGCCTTTGATTCTTTTACCATGGCTGATCTACACGGTTTGGTATCAAGCTCAGAAAATTGCACTTCCGGTAGTTTTTTTGATCGGAATCATGTACGACACCCTGGCCCCTCTCACCTTTGGCATGCACGCCCTTTCCTTTTGCCTTTTGGCAATTCTCATCAATATCCTCAGAATCCCCTTTGAACAGGATAGCCTTGTAGCAAAACTGATAGTAATCAGTAGCAGCAACCTGTTCTTTGCCCTGTTCACGCTTTTGGTCTATGGCCTTTTTCATGGTTTTGACAGCACACTCTACTGGTTATCGCTCGCCGGTTTTGGATACAATCTGATCTTCAGCCTGGTGGTATTCTTTCTCATGCAATTGATCAGTAGACTACGCCTTGTGATTAAAAATGAATAAAAGCTCCCGCGTATTTCTGACGGTAAGCGTGATCCTCTTTGGATTGCTGACTATTGCCCTCTTCCGTTTGCAGGTAATCAAAGGAACTCACTACAAACTGGTGGCCGAGAGCAATATCTTCCGCATCCGCAGAGTCACAGCTACCAGAGGAGAAATATACGATCAAAAATATCGTCCCATCGTGCAAAACATCCCCTCTCACAATCTTTACTTAAACAGCGGAGAGATCTCTAACCTCAATTCCTTGGCGAGATTTTTATCTTGGCAATTTGACCTCACGGAAGAGGAAGTAAAGCAAATGGTACTCAAACAGCGCTTTCGCAGTTATGAAGAGATTTTGGTGGTAGACAATGTACCTTATGAAAAAATGCTTAGCGTGAGTGAGTATCTGAATTACTATCCGGAGTTGACCTTTCGTATTGGCTCTACGCGTAACTATCAATATCCTAATCATTTTAGCGGTTATGTAGGGCGTATCAACGAAGCAGAATTTAAACGCTACTCGGAAGAAGATTATTCGATCAATAGCTACATTGGCAAGACCGGTCTGGAGCGCTACTATGAAGTACTTTTACGGGGTAAGGACGGCCGGGAAGTGGTGCAGGTGGATGCTCAGGGCAGGTCTCTGGGATTATTTGCACAAGGCGGCTATCAAGAGCCCTTAAATGGACTTTCTCTGGTGCTAACCATAGATAATGAGCTGCAGGATTTTGCGCGCCGCGTCTTCCCAGCCGGATTCAAGGGCACGATAGTGGTTAGCGATGTAACGAGTGGCGGAATTTTGGCCTATGTCAGTAAACCGGAATATGATCCCAATCTCTTTATGCAGCGTATTAGTACTGAGGTCTGGGCAGATCTCAATCGTGCCGAAAAACCCATGTTGGACAGAGTGATTCACGCCACCTATCCTCCGGGATCTGTATTTAAACCCGTAACTGGAGGATTGGGCTTGCATCAAGGGTTGATAACGGCAAATAGCAGATTGAGCTATTGTAATGGAGGATTACAAGTAGGAAACCGCTATTTTCGCTGCTGGAATCCTGATGGACACGGACGAACTAATATAGTTGAGGCTTTGATGCACTCCTGCGATGTGTATTTCTATGACCTCTCCCTCAAGCTGGATCTGGATGACTTTCGAGACTATACCCTTGCTTCGCATTTGGCTACCCGGACGGGAATTGATCTGCCCAATGAAAGAAACGGATTCTTTCCGGATACAGCTTGGTATCAAGAGACTTATGGAGCAAATATCGGGACTATCGGACACAAAGTGAATCTCAGCATTGGACAAGGAGAAATCCTGATTTCGCCAATTCAAATGAATGCCTATTACACTGCTATAGCCAATAACGGGATCTGGATTCAACCGCATTTACTAAAACATACGGTTGGCCGGGGACGGCTGGCACGCACCGAGGTAGAGCCCCTTAAACAAGCCCGGTTACCCTTTACGGCAAATGAACTCAAGATCATCCAGGAAGGTCTGTATGCAGTGTGCAACGCTCCTAAGGGTACAGCCCGCAACGTACAAGTACCGGGAGCCAAGACTTATGGCAAGACCGGCTCCGCTGAGAACGCTATGGGCGAAGAGACGCACGCCTGGTTTTGCGGATATATTGTTACCGATAAACCAGAGATTGCGATCACGGTCTTGATGGAAAATGCCGGAGGTGGTGCTGCGATGGCTGCTCCAGTAGCTCGGCAAATTTTTGATTTTTATATGGGCAATATTGAGGATATCAAGCGTCCAGCGCAGCCCCCAATCCAATTTCAGAGTGCCGACGAACACGAGTTGGAGCAAAGTATCCCGCTGGAGGAGACTCACATCCAGGATAGCGAACAGCTCGAAGCAGGAGAAGATGACAGCGATGTTCAGCTGGATCAATCCCAAGAAATTTGATTTTGTGCTCTTGATCTTACTTGCAGTTTTGATCATTATGGGGTGTTTTGCCATATATACGGCATCCACAACCATCATTAGCGATCAAGTGAGTACGGCAAATCATTGGTGGAAACAGATTCTCTTTGCCGGCGTTGCCTTTTTGGCACTGGGCTTAGTGCTGCGTTTACCGATGCCCATCTTTGACATCCTGATCTTACCGGCTTTTGTCCTGAATCTGATAGCTTTGATTCTGGTGCTCTTCACGCCTGCCGTAAATGGAGCTCACCGTTGGTTTAGCATTGGAGGCATCCACTTCCAGCCCTCCGAAAGCGCAAAACTGCTCAGCATCCTTATGGTGGCTCGCTATATTTCAAAAGAAAACATCTCCGAATACCGCCAGTTGATATATGGTTTTGGAATCATGATAGTACCGGTGGCATTGATTATGATCGAGCCCGATTTTGGTACCACCTTAGTCTTTTGGGCTGCTTTACTGGCAATGTTTATAGCCGCTGATCTGCCGCTTTTTTTCATTTTACTCATTATCTCGCCGGTAGTTTCCATGGTGGCTTCACTGCATTGGTTGGGGATCTTGCTGTGGATTATTGTTCTGATCCTGCTGCTGCTTCGAGCCCGCTTATCCTGGGTAGCCATCACTGTAGCCAGCATCCTGAATCTCTTTATTGCTCTGATCATGCCGGTCTTTTGGATGGAACTCAAGGACTATCAGCAAAATCGTGTTCTCAGCTTTCTGGACCCCACCCGAGATCCCTTGGGCGCTGGATATCAGATAATTCAATCCAAGATTGCCATCGGTAGCGGAGGTCTCACGGGTAAAGGCTGGTTGAAGGGCACGCAAAAAAACCTGAACTTCTTGCCCGAGCATCACACTGATTTCATCTTTTCTGTGATAGGAGAAGAATTTGGGTTTTTGGGGTCTATGGTTTTGATGCTCGTCTTCTTTGCCTTTTTTGCTCGCCTGATATATGTGATCGGACAATTGAAGGTTAGAGAAAGAAAGGTTGCCACAGCTGGGATAATGGCTTATCTTATGTTTCAGACCTTCATCAATATTGGGATGAATATAGGTTTAGTGCCGGCAACCGGGATTCCTCTGCCTTTTACCAGTTACGGAGGATCAAATCTTTTGATCAATACAATCTCGGTGGCAGTAATCTTGAAATATCTAAATGAAAGAGGTTTTATTAAATGAGGATTTGGCTTTGCCTTGGGCTGTCTGCTCTGCTGCTCAGCTCATGTTTTGTGAGTTCGTCACTGCTATTTACCGAAGCTGACATCAAAGACAGCGTGAATCTGCTGGTTAATCCAGGCTTTGCCCCATATTCCCTGATTGGCGAAGAAGCGCTCAAAGGCTGGAATGTGCATGTAGAACCTCCCGCAAAAGACTTTGATAAGATCAAAATCGACCCTATGTATGCCCTGGAAGGAGATACTTCACTCAAGATTTCCGCTTCCGAGTACGATATAATGTTAATCTCAGAACCTTTCAAAGTAAGACGCTATGGAGGATACTATTCCAAAGTCATGGTGCACAGCGATAGCCCCAAACCGCCTGTGATCACATTGCAGATGATCACGTTCAAAGATAATGGCAAGATCACCAATAGATTCAAGGAAAAAATCAGATTGGAAGAAGGCTGGAACAAACTGGATGTGAGTGCCGGATTCCTGCGTCCCGGTGTTAGCTTTGGCCGAATTTCTATCCTGATACCCCCATTTGATGAGGGTTCGATCTGGTTGGA
>JARRCD010000083.1 GCA_029982875.1 Candidatus Cloacimonadota bacterium
AAAGTTCCTGGTGTACTGACCAAAAGAGTAGTTCACGATGATACCCATACTCAGGTTTGTAAAGTTATAACTATAGATAAGATAAGAACGTTAGATTTATTTATCCGTTTCTTGATATTCGGTGGTATTTTCATCCAGATGAATCTGATTGCTTACCATTCCATTGGCAAAAGGATTGAACTGAAAACCTAAGCGGTGTTGCTTGATGGGCACAGACACGCTAAAATAGGAAAAATCCAGACTGTCATCCCGATAGCTTCGTTTTTGCCCCTGATATTCAGATTTATATGAGGTATAGCCCAAGAGAATGCCAGTACCAAATATCGTTTTATTGCTGCGGTTCCTTTGTGCGGGATTGGCATATCCGCTATTGAAACGGAACACATCACTGGCACCGGTGTCTCCCATGCCCATACTGTAGATATCCCTTCCATAATATTGAATCGGGAAGCCATCGTAAGAAAAGATGGAATTCCCGGCCCAGAGAAAGGAGCCTATCATCAAAACGCAGATTATCGCTGCTCTTTTCATTTCATTTTTCCCTTATGTACTTTTTTTACAGGATCGGGCGGAATTCTGAAGAATTTTATTGCGTTATTATACGCGGTTTCGGCCACTTCATTAGGGGTGAGTTCTTTGATCTCAGCTATCTTTTCGGCTATCAAATGCAGATGCAGGGGCGAATTACGCTCACCCCGATGTGGATGTGGCGGCAAATAAGGGCAATCTGTTTCGATCATAAATCTATCCATCGGCACCAGACGTAGCACATCATCCAGATGGGAATTTGGGTAGGTGATGTTACCCGTAAAAGACATCCTCCAGCCTGCGTCAAGAATCTGTTGCGCAAAAACAATATCCCCCGAGAAACAATGGAATACGGCTTCTTTAACCCCTACATCTTTGAGGATATTGAAACACTCTTGATGAGCCTGGCGATCGTGCACGACAACGGGGAGATCGTATTCTACCGCCAGATGAGCCTGATTTGCAAAAACCTCGCGTTGAATGGGATAGGGTGATAAATTACGGAAAAAGTCCAAGCCTATCTCCCCTATTGCTATCACCTTGGGCTCCCGCGCCAGTTTCTTCACCAATTCGGCATCAAAATCCGTTGCATCATGAGGATGATAGCCCACAGTAGCAAAGATATGCGGATGCTTTTGGGCAAGTTCCAAAGAGGAGAGGGCAGTTTCTTTGTTAAATGAGATATTTATGATGTATTCTATTCCACTTTTAAAGCATTTATTGATCAGGTTCTCCCGGTCCGAATCGTAATCCGGAAGATCAAGATGTGCATGAGTTTCAAAGAGCTTCATTTCTGTAATCTAACCTCGTTTTTTTCGTTTGAGTCAAAATATATCCCCTTCTCTATCTTGTCAAAGGGAATTTTGCTCTGTACCAAAAGTATAAACTTACCCTGATCGCCTAAGAGCTCATTCGGGACTTTCACCGCATATGCAGGTGAACGAGCTGAAATTGCGCAGAGACTGCGATCGCTGCCGTTTCAGCCCGGGTTATCTGCTGCGATATGCAAATCTGGGGCAGGAAATTTAGCAGCTGAAATTCCGCTTCACTGAATCCCCCTTCCGGACCTATCAGAAAACAAAGATCAGCATCGCTTGGCAAATCAGCCAGCGATTGTCCGCGTTCACGCTCAGAGCACAAAACAGCCCTATATCCAGCTTGCTCAATATTCGCTAATGCCCGGTCTATCTTGCTGGCCGGATGCACTTGCGGTAACCAGGGATTGTCGCATTGCTTGATGGCTGCCAAAGCGATCTTGCGAAAGCGTTCTATAGTATTTTTACCCTCTGTGCGCACAGTATAATCAGTTATCAGAGGAAAGAAATCCGTGGCTCCCAGCTCACTGCATTTTTCTACAGCCAATTCATCATGATGATTTTTCAGAAGCGCAAAAGCAAGGGCAAAACGCGGTTTGGGTTGTTCATGATATTTGGTTTGTTTGACCAGCATTTCCGCGCTTTGCGCGGTAATAGCCAGTACCTCTGCTTCGGCCAAGAAACCTCTGCCACTATTTATCTGTAAGAGTTGGCCGGGTTTAATCCGCTTAACTCTGCTCAGATGATGATACTCGTCACCCGCGAGCTCAAAGCTATCCGTATCCAAATCCAGCTGCGGATAATATAGTGAAGGCATATTTAACTGAAATAGTCCCTGACTTTGGCAAAGAAACCTTTCCCAGGCTTCAGCTCCCGCCTCTTATCAAACTCCCGCAGTTGGGTAAAAAGTTCCGTCTCTTCTTTATTCAATTTGGTAGGGGTAACCACCATTACTTTTATGATCTCATCACCTTTGCTATAGGTATTCAAGCCTTGAATTCCCTGGCCTTTCAAGCGGAATAGCCTACCGCTCTGAGTTCCCGCAGGAATCTTCATCTTTACTTTGCCCGTGAGGGTTGGCACCAGGATTTCATCTCCCAGGACAGCTTGTGAGATCGAAATCGGATATTCCAACAGGATGTTATTGCCCTGACGTTCAAACAGATCATCCTGTTTTTCATGAATCAAGACCAAAATATCACCGCGAGCGCCACCGCGGGGGCCGATATTGCCTTGACCTCTGAGTCTGATATACTGGTTTTCTTCCACGCCAGCCGGGATTTTTACCGAGACCTCTTTTAGCTTCCCCACTCGGCCTTCGCCATAGCACTTATTACATTTATTCTTGATAATCTTACCTTCACCGTGGCAAGAAGGACATTCAGAAACGGTTTGCATCTGACCAAACAGAGATTGCCGTACCTGTCTTACCTGACCGGTACCACGGCATTGAGGGCAAGTCTCCACATTGTTATCAGCACTTCCGGTACCATTACACTTATCACAAGGTTCTTTAGTTCCGATCTTGATTTTCTTCTCGACCCCAGTGGCAATTTCTTTGAGAGTCAAGGATAGCTCAATCTGTAAATCTTCTCCCTTGTTGTTTGAACTGCGATGTCTGCTACGACTGCCAAAGCCTCCACCAAACAGGCTATCAAAAATTGAGGAAAAACCATCACCAAAGATGTCATTGAGATCACTGCGATGAGTGAAGTTCTCCCAAGAAAATCCACCTGCTCCAAATTGATTCTCGATTCCGGCATGCCCGTATTGATCATAGATTTGCCGTTTTTCCTTGTCGCTGAGAATCTCATACGCTTCACTGGCTTCTTTGAATTTTTCTTCTGCTTCTTTGTTATTGGGATTCTTATCCGGGTGATACTGCATCGCCAGCTTGCGGTAGGCTTTCTTGATAGTAGCTTCATCTGCATTTCTATCAACGCCCAGCACCTCATAATAATCTCGTTTCGCCATCTTTTCTCCTGCAAAATATATCTATGTTTGGAACACTATATTGCCTATTAGGTTCTACTATATTTATATTGTCTTTGATCATGGCCCAAACAGCTTGCCTGGGAGAATATACTCTCAGGACCAAGCTGTTTGAGCAGTTATTGTTTTTTTACTTTTCGTCTTTATCGTCCACTACTTCATATTCGGCATCGATAGGACCATCATCACTCTTGGGCTCTTCCTGTTGCTGTCCGGCAAAGTCTTCCGGATTGAAGCCCTGAGCGTTTGGATCAAATCCAGCACCACCTTGTTGTTGCTGTTGCATATTTGCATAGATGATCTCGCCCAGCTTCTGCGCTTTTTTGGAAAGACTTTCTTTGATGCTATCGACTTGAGCCTTGTCACTGGCCTTTTCGAGTCCTTCTTTAGCTTTTTTGAGCTCATCTTCCAGCTCTTTTTTCTCGCTCTCGGATAATTTGTCGCCATATTCGCTCAAACTCTTTTCTGTACTGAATATCAAGGTGTCCAGTTCGTTTTTGGCGCTTACAAATTCCTGGCGTTTTTTATCCTCTTCGGCGTGCAATTCTGCATCCTTGATCATCCGGTCGATATCTTCCGAATTAATACTTCCGGCACGGTCAATCTTGATCGATTGTTCTTTTCCGGTACCCTTATCTTTGGCAGATACATGCAGGATGCCATTGGCATCGATATCAAAGGTAACTTCGATCTGAGGCACACCACGCGGTGCTGAAGGAATTCCCACTAAGTCAAATCTGCCCAGACTCTTATTATCCGGGGCCATGGGGCGCTCTCCCTGCAGCACATGGATTGTTACCGCTGTCTGATTGTCCGCTGCCGTGGAAAACACCTGGCTCTTCTTGGTCGGGATAGTCGTATTTCTGGGAATTAAGGTAGTCATCATATTACCCAAGGTCTCAATTCCCAAAGATAGCGGTGTTACATCCAATAGCAGCACGTCAGATACATTTTCATCCCCAGAGAGAATGGCACCCTGGATACTTGCACCTATAGCCACCACTTCATCCGGATTCAAGCTGCGATTTGCTTTTTTACCAAAGAATTTTTCCACTGCTTCACCCACGGCGGGGATTCTGGTGCTTCCACCAACCATCAGAATTTCCTGGATGTCGGATGTATTGAGTTTGGCATCTGCCAGAGCCTTTTTACAGGGTCCCAGGGTACGCTCTACCAGATCTGAGGTCAAGCGATTAAATTCAGCCAGCGTAAGATCCAGATTCAGATGCTTGGGTCCGGTGGCATCCGCGGTGATGAAGGGCAGATTGATATTGGTGCTTTGGGTTCCCGAAAGCTCAATCTTGGCTTTCTCAGCAGCTTCACGCAAGCGCTGTAAGGCCATGGGATCTTTGGAAAGGTCTATGCCTTCCTGCTTCTTAAATTGCTCCAAGATCCAATCTATTACACGTTTGTCAAAGTCATCACCACCCAAGTGGGTATCACCATTGGTAGCCAGCACCTCAACCACACCGGCGGAGATATCCAGAATAGAGATATCAAAGGTGCCTCCACCCAGATCATACACCGCTACTTTCTGTTCATTTTTGTTTTCCATGCCATAGGCCAATGCCGCTGCGGTTGGTTCATTGATGATGCGCTTTACATCCAGTCCGGCAATGCGTCCGGCATCTTTGGTGGCTTGTCGCTGATCATCATTGAAATATGCCGGCACGGTGATCACTGCTTCTGAAACCGTAGTTCCCAGATATGCTTCTGCCGTTTCCTTCATTTTGGTGAGCACCATAGCCGAGATTTCCTGCGGCGTAAAATCCTTGTTCTGGCTTTCGATATGTACTACGGCCTGATTTTTTATTCCGGATACTACTTTGAAGGGAACTTGTTTGATTTCTTCACTCACCTCACCAAAGGAACGTCCCATAAAACGTTTGATTGAAAATACTGTATTCTTGGAATTGGTAACAGCCTGGCGCTTTGCCATCTGTCCTACCAATCGTTCTCCTTTGGGGGTAAATCCAACTACCGAGGGAGTGGTTCTGCTACCCTCTGCGTTGGTGATCACGACGGGTTTACCGCCTTCTACTACTGCCACACAAGAATTTGTGGTACCGAGATCAATTCCTATTATCTTTCCCATTTATTCCTCCTGGGTATTTATTTTATTTCCATTTGAAACCGCTACTTTTACAGGTCGGATTACCTTATCATGCATCAAATAACCATTTTGTATGATAGCGGCTACAAGGTTTTCTTCATAGTCACTGGGAATATGAGCCAGAGCTTCATGATACTCCGGATCAAATTCCTTGCCCAAGGCCTCGATCTTTTTAACGCCTTCTCTTTCCAGAGCTTGTACCAATTGCTTCTCAATCAGCACAACCCCTTTCCCAAAAGGGCTCTCGAGATCCTCGACTTTGGCCTGCAATAAAGCACGCTCAAAATTATCCACTACATCGCAGATATTGAGGGCGAGATCTTTGGTTGCCCTAAGAATCCACTCAGCTTTTTCCGAAGCCGTCCTTCTGCGATAATTCTCAAATTCTGCCATGGTCCGCAGGTACTTGTCCTTACACTCAGCGAGCTGCTGCGCCAAATCCGGTTTTGCTGCTTTTTTCACTTCTGCTTCTGCTTCCGCTGCTTCTGCTGCTTCTTTATCCTGCTCCTCTTGCGGAATCTGCTCTTCTTTTTGCTGTGTTTGCATATTCTTATCCTTTTGCTTCTTGTTCATTGCTCCTCCCTCGGGGAATTACCATTCCTTTTTTGGTGGTTTGGGTAATAGTTGAGGTGATATCCCGGATCAAGGGAATCAGCTTTCTATATTCGGTCCTTATCGGCGTAACCACACCTAAAAAACCAGGTATCCCAAATACCTCATACTTGCCATATATTAAAGCAAAATTATACCATCTCAGGTCTGAAAAATCATCTCCCATCAAAACCCGTACATTAGCGCCATTATGGCTGCGCATCAGATCCAGCAAAAAGTCCTGACGCTGGATCAAATTCATGAAGTTCAGGATAGACTCTTTGTCGTCAAATTCCGGTTGCTCCAAAAACTTGATGCTGCCATCAAAGTGGATGAAAAAATCGCTGATCTCGATAAAAGCCTTATGCAATTCAGTGAGAAATTGAGTTAAAAGATCACTTTCTCCCAGCGTGCGTTCTCGCATCTCTACCAATACCTTATTCGCTATGTCATAAACTCTCAAACCTACCAGTTCATCGTTGAGATAGCGTACCAATCTCTTGAGTTGCGCATCGTTGATCTCATAATCGCATTTCATTATCACTGTCTTATCCAATCCACTATCCAGACTCATCACAAATAGCAGTTTCTGCTCCCCTATGGAAAACACCTCCAAACGAGATAGATAACCGCTCGAAACCTCCGGTTCCGCAACAAAGGAGAGCTGGTCGGTTTCGTGCGCCAGCATCTGCATGATATAATGTAAGGCTCGGGGTGTATCTTTATAATTCTGCACCAAAAGCTCCCGCAGGGTATCCATCCGCTCGTATTTCACATTCCTGTGCCCCGGAGCAATATACTCCAGATACTTGCGATATCCGCTTATCGTTGGCTCTCTTCCGGCTGATGTATGCGGCTGTGAAATCAGATTCTGCTGCTCCAGCTTGAGTAAATCCATGCGTAACGTAGCCGATGATACATCTGATAGATATTTCTCATTCAAAATCCGTGAGGATACCGGCTCGCAATTCTGGATATACTCATCTACCAATGCTCCAAGTGTATGGAACAAACGCTCTTGATTCTTCTTCATGCTAACCGCCTCGCTCTTATTTTAGCAGTCCTGATCCATAACTGCTAATCTGATGACAAACTAATCAAAGCCGCTAAATTGTCAATCAAAAAGTGAGACTGCTAAAAAAAGGACCCGCTGACTTAATTATCTACCTATTAACCTGCTTCATGCGGTATTCTCGGCCGGGAACCAATGCGTAGTTTTATTAGCGATCTTGACCAAAGTAAGCATCACCGGCACTTCCACCAATACACCAACCACGGTAGCCATGGCGACTGGGGAGCTGGTACCGAATAATGATATCGCCACGGCCACAGAGAGTTCAAAGAAGTTAGAAGCGCCAATCATTCCTGCGGGAGCCGCGATACTATGAGTGAGCTTCAACTTCCTGCCTGCCAGGTAAGCTATGAAGAAAATCAGGAAAGTCTGTATGGTGAGCGGAATAGCGATTAGCAGGATATGCAGAGGGTTCTCTAAAATCACTTTGCCTTGGAAGGCAAAGATGATGATCAGAGTAAGAAGCAAACCGATTATGGTCACATTCCCAAACTTGGGAATGAAACTATTATTAAAGTAATCTTCACCCTTATGTTTTATTACCCTGCTGCGGGTAATAACTCCACCAGCCAGGGGGATAACCACAAATAACAGTACAGACAGCAGCAAGGTGTCCCAGGGTACGCTGATTCCGCCAATCCCCAATAATAGCGCTACAAGCGGAGTATATGCCACCAGAATAATCAGATCGTTGGTAGCCACTTGCACCACCGTAAAGGCAGGGTTACCCTTGGTAAGATGGCTCCAGACAAAAACCATCGCCGTGCATGGTGCGGCACCGAGCAGGATAGCTCCGGCCAGATAGTCCTGGGCCAGATTTGTGGGAATGAGACCCTTGAACACCACAAAGAAGAAAAACCAGGCGATGCCATACATGGTGAAGGGTTTTATCAGCCAGTTCGTTACCCAAGTTACATAGAGGCCTTTGGGGTTCTTACCCACATTCTTGATGCTGGCAAAATCCACCTTCATCATCATGGGATAGATCAACAGCCAGATCAATATGGCGATGGGGATGGACACCTTCGCATATTCGAAGCGGTTTAGAAACTCGGGTACTTGCGGTAAGTATTTTCCTATCAGGATTCCTGTCGCCATACACAGGATCACCCACAGGCTCAGATACTTCTCATAGAAGCTGATACCTGCCGATTGACTGGCTTGGTTTTTCAAAGTTGCCATGTTTTTCTCCAGAAATCCTATCAACTACATCAAAATGTTAAACATAAAACCCGATATAACTGCAGTCATGAATACTGAGACAACAAACACAGCTACGGTTTTTTTCTTGAATATGCTGGCGAGCATGGTCATTTCAGGAATTGCCATGCCGGCCCCGCCAATTATTAGAGCGATTACCGCGCCGATGCTCATACCCTTTTGCATAAGGGCCAAGCCAATTGGAATGGCTGTTTCTGTCCTGATATATAAGGGAATACCAATCACGGCTGCGATAGGAATGGCAAATGGGCTCTTCCCTCCGGCATATCTCAAGACCATATCCTGAGGAAGATAACCGTAGATTAGCGCTCCAATCCCCACACCTATAATCAAATACCAAAACACCGCTTTATAGTCCCCAAACGCACCCCGAAAGGCTTGATGGAGTTTTTTACCAAAGGTGTTCAGGTGCTCTTCTGGAACCGAGGCCGTACATTTGCATCCTTTCTCCGGTTCACTCAACCCGCCATTGCCAAACTTGCCAAACACCAGCCCGAGCACTATAGCCAGCCAAAATACAAGCACAAAGTATATCAAACAGGCCTTCCAGCCGACCAGGGCAAGCAGCATGCCTATGATGATCGGATTCAGCAGGGGTGAAGCTATGATAAAGGAAAATATCGCCGAAAACGCTATACCGGCATCCATAAAACCTTTGGCCATGGGGATCGTCGAACAGGCACAAAATGGCGTGAGCGCTCCCACCACCACAGCCATAATATTACCCCAGATCCCTTTGCCTGCCATCCACTGCTTGATCTTGTCCTGGGATATATATTGCAAGATTATCCCAATAATAGTGCTGATTCCTATAAACAGAACCGTCAGCTCCAAGGAAATGGTAATAAAATAGCGCAGGGTATCGACGAGCGTATTCATTTGTTCTCCTCCGACATAATCCCTTCGCAGATACAGTTCTGCTTGGGCAAAAGGATCTCATCCAGGATATTGTGCAACTCGGAAACTATCTTGGGATTGATCGTATAATATACCCAGGTGGCATCTTTTCTTGCCGTAACTATTCCTGCTTGTTGTAATACCCGCATGTGGTGAGATAGAGTAGATTGGCTGATCGTCAACCCCTCCAGAATATCACAGGCACACAATTCCCCACACGAGAGCATATCCAGAATTGCCAGCCGCATCGGCTCTCCCAACATCCTGAACAATTGGGCTGCAGCTTCGTATTTTTGCATAAGTACCTCTTGCATATTTTGTGCCACAAAAAGCATACATCGATTCCTGTCAATATTTATTTTCATCAATATATTGCCACCTCCATTCACAAGGGCCAGCGGCACGACATTTTAGATAGCATGCTAATTGATTACCAATACCTTGTGAGTTCCGTAGGAACTCGGTGATAGCGGCTAACGCATAACGGATAACCTCTCCATATAACAAAATCTGTGAAATCCGTATAATCTGTGTGAGACCTTCGCTGTGCGCATAACGCATAACGGATAACCCTATCGCTATCTTCAATGCCGACCTACTTTTCTCAAAGAAAACAAGGGAAGCGGCTGAAGATGGTTGTGCTTTTTGAACAGTCTCATACTTAAGCCATCATTTTGCAGCAGAAAAGTCTTGACAGAATTAAGTGATAATGGACACTTTTTTATATTTGCTTTTTTACTGCACAGGAAACAAAAGGAGATTTAAAAATACCTTACCAAGCATTTATCAGTCAGCAGACCTACTGCTTTAAACCAATCAGCAAAGCAAGGGACCGCATAAGTAGTGATTGGAAGCTTCATAGAGCTAGTCATCCTTCGCTCTATAAAGAAGTTACATTTTCGCGCAACTTGGCAGCTGGAGCCCATAGGATAGTAGGTGTATATTCTATCGCAGATCCTGGTATGTCAACTTACGATCCAGCTCTTAATATCGATAGCAGCGGCCACTTAGCACCTGCTGAAAATTAGGACACGATCAAATTTAACAGTATTTATTGGAGGATTATCATGAAGACCTCATTTCGACTTTTACTCATTGCATGGATACTTAGCATCTGCAGTATTGCCTTTGCTAAAAGCGGGTATGTGTATACTGCTGAATTCGCCAATATTGATTGCCAAGCTTCTCGGTCAATTTTCGTTTGCTCTGATAACAGTGTTGTAGTTTTAGGGAACGCAGACGATACCTTTGAATTCCACTTTTATTATCTATCAATAACGAAGTTAAACCCTCAGGGCGAACTTATGTGGAGACAGTGGATGGGAGGTGGGGGCACTTTGGTTTCAATAACCGGAGTTGACATTGATGCCAATGATACCGTTACTTTTATCACGACCTCGGAATATATCAGACTGTGGTCAATAGATAGGAATGGTACCTTACACTTTCTCTCAGTAGGGACAGATATACCAAATCAAGGAATAACATTCAATAAAGCACTACGTATGCCTAACGGTGATATTGTCGCTGTCGGTAAGGCATCACAGAGTTACGATGAATCATCCGCTTGCTTTTTCCGGTTTACCGCAACTGGAGATACCCTTGCTTCTGCCTTTTGGCCTGTGGATCAGGGAAGTCAATACCTTGAAGCTGAGGC
>JARRCD010000084.1 GCA_029982875.1 Candidatus Cloacimonadota bacterium
TCCACACAATAAAATCAAAAATACTTGTTTTTTTCCTTGACACGAGAGCAGATTTTGAAGATATTGTAATTAGCCTACAGACCCTACATAGAATGCCCTCCGAGCAGTGGGGATGCCGCCCGGCATTCCCCACTGTATTTTTTTGCCCATCAATTAACGCTTTGCAGGAGGTACCATGCGCCGCGTATTGATCATAATATCTCTTAGTTTAGTGGTTTACTTTTTGGCGGCTGAGAGAATGGTGGTGAGCATCCCCAATCCCAGCCCCGCCACATTTCAGCAATTTCAAAACTCCGGCGCAGATATTGCCCTCTATCAGCCGGGGGTAGTCTTGGATGTGGTGATCGCAGACCCAGAGCTGGCCGAGCTCATGCGGCAATATCCACAATTGCGCATCACTCAGACCGAAGCTCAGCTCAAACGTAATCTAAGCGAGAAGAGCCGCGATATACCTGGATATCGTAGTTACGATGACCTGATCTATGAATTGGATACTCTTGAGCTTTATTATCCACATTTGGTGGAAATATACCCCATTGGCTACGGGTGGGGACACAGCTATGCCGAGCTGGGTTTGAGTGAATACCTGCTTTATGACCATGAGATCAGCGCAATCAAGCTTTCGGACAATGTATCGCAGACGGAGGATGAAGCGCAGTTCTACTTCCTCGGCACCCATCATGCCCGCGAGCCGATATCCTTGGAAGTAACGCTGGAAATCCTCTATCATATGCTGGATAACTATGGCACTGATCCCGAGATCACCGCCATCGTGAATAGCTCCGAAATCTGGTTTATCCCTCTGATGAATCCCGATGGACACAAGATTGTAATAGATCAAACCGATGTCTGGTGGCGCAAAAACATCCGGGATAACAATAATAATCAACAGCTCGACACAGCTTATTATGGTAATGGCGGGGATGGAGTAGATATCAATCGCAATTACAGCTATATGTGGGGAAATAATTCCGCGTCCGATAATCCCTTTGATGTTACATATCACGGTCCGGCACCCTTTTCTGAACCTGAGACTCAAGCCTTGCGAGATTTTTTGGAGGCCAGACACTTCCTGGCCGGAATCAGCTATCACAGCTATGGTGAGCATGTCTTATACCCCTATGGTTTTGCGCAAAATCTCAGCGGCCCAGACCATCAGGAACAGGCACTTTTGGCCGAAGAGATGGCAGCTACTATCCCTAAGCTGGGATATGGCACCTACAACCACATGCCTTCCTATGCTCTCTATCCCTTAAGTGGTTCGTCGGAGGATTGGATCTATGGAACTTTGAGCGCATTCGCCTTTACCATCGAAATGGCAACCGAATTTATTCCCCCCGCCAGTGTGGTGCCGCAGATTCTGCAGGATCAACTGCAGGCAGCCAGGATTTTGCTCACACGCAAGGATTATAAGACCCTCACCGGACACATCATTGACGCGGTATCCAACACGCCACTCCGGGCAAAGGTCCGGGTCGATGGCATTGATGAGCACATCCCAAGCCGGGCAGACACCTGGTCTCGTGCCGATTTTGGCAGCTATTACCGTTTTCTTCCCGAGGGCACCTTTACCGTTCACTATAGCTGCCCCGGCTACCTCAGCCAGACTCACAGCGTAGAGATCTCCGCCACAGAGCAGACTGTCTTGGATATCGCCTTGCAGCCTGCAAAGCTGATCAATCAAACCGTGTGGATTACCGATCTGGATGACAATCCCATCGCAGGAGCCTGCCTTGAACTGCAGGAGCAAGCTGCGTATTACAGTAATGCTATGGGCATGATTGATATCCCCAATATATACAGCGGCGAGTATCGTCTCAGCCTTAGCCATCCGGATTTTGCCACCATGCAATTTTATGCTGATTTCAGCGGGAATCTGCGGCATTACCGGCTCTGCTCTGAGGCCGTCTTTTACGAAGATTTTGAGCTCACTCTGGAGGATTGGGATACGACCGGCACTTGGGGGATCGTGCCGCATCAGGCACCAGCTGGTTCTGCCGTGCTAACCGATAGTCCCCAAGGAAATTATGACTCCAATATCACCTCTTTTTGTCAGACTGCCACCGCGATTGATCTTAGCAATGCCGAGATGGTGAACCTCAGTTTTCTGACCCGTTATGAATTTGACCTCAGTGCAGATTATGTCGCTCTGATGTATCGCCGTTCCTCCGAGAGCGAGGTCCATACTTTGGATATCTATAGCGGTAGCCAGGATTGGAGTACCAAAAGCTATAGCCTGGACTTTTTGGCGGGTGAATCCATCTATCTGGCCTTCGTGATCTACAGCGATGGCAGCAACACTGCAGATGGCATATACATTGATGATATCAAGGTCTTCACCAGCAATGCGGCCGTGACCAATCATGATTTGGTCAGCCCCGTCACCCAGCTCATCTGCTATCCCAATCCCTTCCAGGAAGAAGTGCAGATCAAGCTGATGGATCCTCCCCAATCCCAGGATGAACTTGGCATATACAATCTCAAGGGACAAAAAATCCGCACCCTTGACACTTCCGGCTTGACATCAGATGGCTATGCCCTAATTTGGGATGGTAAGGATGAAAACTCCCGTCAGGTAGCCAGCGGCATATATTTCCTGCGCCTGCAATCCAGGTCCCGGACTCTGGCTACAAAGAAGATCTTAAAATTAAACTGAGGAAGTAATTGGAAGATATTGTACTCAAAAACCTGAGCAAGGATTTTGGCACCTTTAGAGCTGTAGATGACGTGAATCTCACGATTAAAAGTGGAGAGCTCTTTTCTTTTTTGGGCCCCAGCGGTTGTGGCAAGACCACGCTCCTGCGCATGATCGCCGGCTTTGAGGTCCCCACAACTGGTAGGGTTTATCTGGGCAACAAGGATCTCAGCGATCTCCCACCTTATAAACGAGAGGTCAATACCATCTTTCAAAATTACTCTCTCTTTCCCCATATGACTGTATATGACAACGTTGCCTTTGGTCTCCGGGTCAAGAAAACAGCCAAAGCGGAGATCAAAGACCTGGTCAAAGAAATGCTTAATCTGGTTAAGATGGAGGATCAGGCCAATAAATATCCCAATCAGATCTCGGGCGGGCAGAAACAGCGCATTGCTATTGCCAGAGCCTTGATCAATAAACCCAAGGTGCTGCTTTTGGATGAACCGCTGGCGGCTCTGGACCTCAAACTCCGGCAACATATGTTGATAGAACTAATGAACATCCACGACGCAGTGGGCATTACCTTCATCTATGTTACTCACGACCAGGGTGAAGCGATGAGTATTTCGGACCGGTTGGCTGTGATGAACCAGGGGAAAATCGCCCAGGAAGGGCCGCCGGATGATATTTATGAACGCCCCACCAGCATTTTCTCCGCCTATTTTATTGGCGAAACTAATCTCATCTCCGGTGAGGTCAAAGAGCTGCATGAAGATCATCTGAAGCTGAGCTGTCAGGACGGGGAGGGAAAGACTTTTGAGATCGATTCCAGCTTTCAGCTTGCTCCGGAAGCTGGTGCCCACCTCACGCTTTCCTTGCGCCCGGAAAAGATCGCCATCTCCCGCAACAAACCGCGCTCTCAGCATGATATCAATATCCTCAAGGGACAGATCGAGGATATCCTCTATTTGGGTTCGCATACCCAATACATCGTCCGCGTTGGCAAGCTCAAATTTAGAGTATTCTCGCAGCATAAACGTGTGTATTTTGATGATAAAGCTCTGGATTGGGAAGAGCAGGTCTGGCTGTTTTGGCACTATACGGACACCTGGATCATCAACGACAATCCCTTTGATGTGCTGGCCGACGCCGAATTGGATGAAAACGGGAATCTTAAACGTTATATCAAGCGGAGTAAAACCTGATGCCCAAAAGCAGACAAGCTCTGCTGGTAAAGCGTAAAAATCTCAGTTCCTGGTTACTCAGCCTGCCCACCATGCTGTGGCTGCTGCTCTTCTTTTTGATCCCATATCTCATCGTCATCATCTACAGTTTTCTTTCCCCGGATATCTATGATGTAAAATTCGAGTTTTCTCTGGATGCCTACCGGCAGATCTTTAGCGGAGATTATCTCAGACCCTTTTTGTTGTCTTTCAAATTAGCTATCTATACCACTTTGCTCTGCCTGATATTGGGTTTTCCGGTAGCATACTATATAGCCCGCGCCTCGGAAAAGCTCAAAAACACCCTGCTCATCTTTATCATTATTCCCTTTTGGACCAATCTCATCATCCGCATTTTCTCCTGGCGCATCTTTCTCTCTTACAAGGGAGTAATGAATGATGTCTTGCTCAAACTGGGACTCATACATGCGCCGTTAGAAGTGATGCGCACTGATCTGGCAGTGATCCTGGTGATGGTCTATGTATATCTCCCTTATATGATCTTGCCGCTGTATAGCGTCTTGGAAAAGCTGGATTTCACCTTACTCAATGCCGCCATGGACCTCGGCGCAAATGAGGTCAAAGCCTTTTTTCGCATAACTTTGCCCCTCGCAGTTGAAGGTATCTTTGCCGGCACTTTATTAGTCTTTATCCCCGCCCTGGGAGCCTATCTGATCCCGCAGCTGGTGGGCAATCAAAGCTCGCTGTACATCGGCCAGGTGATTACCTACAAGATCAAGAATATCCCCCGCAATTGGCCCATGGCCTCGGCCCTGTCTCTCACCCTGCTATTCTTGGTTGCGCTCTTACTGCTTTTAATGTATGCTCTCTATCGCCGCCGTCTGGCCCACAGGTATAAGTCGTGAGCACCACCACACCGCGTATCTACAAAGGACTCAATCTTACCATTTTTAGCTTGGTAATGGTCTTTTTGTATATCCCGATCTTGATTTTGATCATCTTCAGTTTCAATGATTCGCGTATCATCACCGGCTGGCAGGGCTTTACCACCAAATACTATGTCCAGCTCTTCAATAATCCCACCATCGCCACAGCTTTCCGCAATACTATGTTGATTGCCGGACTCAGCACATTGATCTCGACCAGCCTGGGGGTCATGGCAGCCCTGGCCTTGGAAAACACGAAGTTTAAAGCCCGCAAAGGATTTCTGGCGCTGATCTACACTCCTCTGGTGATCCCGGATATCCTGATGGGTGTATCCTTGGCGCTGCTCTTTAATTTTACCCGGGTAAATACCGGGATGGTTACCGTGCTGATCGCTCATGTCACTTTCTGCATCTCCTATACCGTGATCGTGATCCAATCCCGCCTGGAGGGCTTCGATTATTCCCTGGTGGAAGCTGCGCAGGATCTGGGCGCCAAACCCCATTACATCTTTTGGAAGATCAAATTCCCCTTGATGCTGCCAGGGATCATCGCCGCTGCCTTACTCGCTTTTACCCTCTCTATAGACGATTTTATCATCACCTTCTTCACTTCGGGCAGAGGATTCGACACCCTGCCTATATATGTGGAAGGGACCATCCGCAGAGGTACCATTACTACCATCAATGCCCTCTCTACTTTGATGATAGCCTTCACCCTCTTCTTGGTGGTGGTTACCAAACGCATTAGGAAAATTATAATCTCAGCTCTGTAAGGATATGTATATTGGAAGGTGGTAGAATGGCCAGATGGAGAGAAGGTGAGTTGTGAGTAGTGAGATGGTAGGGGGTGAGATGGCGAGATGGCCAGATAGTGAGTTGTGAATGGTGAGATGGAGAGATGGTGAGTTGTGAGTAGTGAGATGGTAGGTGGCGAGGTGGCCAGATGGAGAGATGGAGAGATGGCGAGATGGGGAGATGGTACCTTCGGCGCTTCAAGCGAGCACTGGTACTATAAACTAATCTCGGCGAGATAGCGAGATGGTACCTTCGGCGCTTCAAGCGAGCACTGGTACTATAAACTAATCTCGGCGAGGTGGGGAATGACTGTATGGATAAGATGATAGGCGGTCGGCTTTAGCCACCGTATTCCAAGCGATCAGTACCTGGGGATAAGATGATAGGCGGTCGGCTTTAGCCACCGTATCCCAAGCGATCAGTACCTGGGAATAAGATGATTTCCGGTCGGCTTTAGCCACCGGCAAGAGCAGTAATTTTGGGGCTGGATAGCGAATAGTCTCAGCACACACCATCATTACCTCACTACCTCACTACCTCACTACCCCTCTACCCTCATCAGTGCTGCTTACAGCTTATCCTCTACATCGCGTAGTTGTTCTTCGGTAAGGTCCACAAATATTTGCGCCTGACATTCACGGAAGAGCTCAAGGGCTTGCAGCAGTTTTTCTTGGGCTGAAGCATAGTGTTCCTGGTCTTTTTCGGCCATGGCATAATTGAAATAACAACGTCCCAGACCGTCCTTATCCCCCACTTCAGTAAGGATAGGCATCTGTTGTTGGTAGTAATCAATCGCTTTGGCAAAGTCTCCTCTGCCTTTGGCCACGTTACCCAGATTACCCAGAGTATGGGCCAGGCCTTCGCGGTCCAGCAGCTCTTGTTGCAGGATGAAGTTTTGTTCATAGAGTTTTTGTGCTTCATCCAGATTGTCCTGGCTAAAATTGAGGTCTCCGATGGCGTCGTAGCAATAGGATCTGCCTATCAGATCTCCGCTTTGCTCATAGATAGCTAAAGCTTGTTCAAAATGATCGAGTGCGATCTCATCGTTATGCAGATAGTAATTTGCCTCACCGATGTTATATAATATCGTAGCTTCCAGGTTTTGATTTCCCACCAGACGGGCAGTTTGCAGGCTGGTTTGATACATCTGAATAGCCTTATCGATCTCGCCCTCGTTGCGGTACAGGGTGCCCAGCTCTGTAATCAGCTTGCTATAGCCATTTCGATCCCCGAGTTTTTCGCAGATTTCAAGGGCTTGTTCATAGTATTTACGTGCTTCCTGCTTATGTGCGGTGCGGGAAGCCACCGTCCCCATTCCATTAAGAGCGATGCGGCGGTGAATGAGATCCTGGCTTGCTTCGCTCAGCGATAGCAGCTGGCGATAGTATTTATCAGCTTGGGGATAATCGCTGCGACTCATATACATCAAAGCCATCGTGGTCAGATAATCCCCCTGCAATTTATAATCTTGATAGTTTTTCAGAATGTTCTGCACCTTTCTGGCTTCTGTCTCAAATTCATCAAGCCGATTCAGAAATTGCAGTGCATCCATATATCGCAGGCGAATGCTGGCCTGAAAAAAATCACTTTTAACCTCTTTAAGAATGTGCGGGACCAAATCCACAACTTTACGATTGTCGCCCTGCAGCGTGATGAGCCGCACCTTCTGCAAATAGTAATCATCCTCAAGCAAATCCGGATGCAAAGCCTCCACCTTGGCGAGTAATTCAAAACCCGTGGGCGCATCTCCCAGACTCACACAATTCTTGATCATAGCCAGGCGGATCTGATAGCATGAGGCCGGCTCTTCACAAAATGAGAGAGCTTTTTCGTAATAGTAATTACTCACCGGATATGCCCCTAAACGAGCAGTTTTTTCTCCGGCGGCGAGGCAATATTGCTGTGCTTTTTGCGGATTTTGCGCATAGATGTAGTGATTGGCAATCAATTCCAGATGAGCAGAGAGGTCTTCGGCATATTTTTCTTCGTAAAACTGCCCTATCTTTTCATGGAGTTGGCACTTTTCGCTGAGTAAGATGGTACGGTAGATGGCATCACGCATGAGGTTATTGTTGAAGATGTATTCGATGCCGGGATCGAAGGTTTTTTTACCGATGATGCTGGTATGGCTCAGAGCATTGATGATCATTTCCACTTCGGCCCGGAGATTATCATCCGAGACCAAGCTAAGGTCTTCCAAGGCAAAAGCTTTACCGATGATGGATGCAATCTTGAGGATGCGTTGGGATTCCTCTTCCAGGTCTTCATATTCGTGTATCAGAAGGTTTTCAATGGTATCCGAGATTATCCCCTCCTTTTCCAGGCGCTTGATATCACCCTCGGCCAACACCGCACTGCTTACATTCACATTGTCCCGGATCACCTTGGCCGTTTCCACCATAAAGAGAGGATTGCCTTTGGTAAGCACATAGATGCTGTTGACGGCAGCGGCGGAAATGATGGGGAGCTCATTGAGGATCAATTTATTGGCCGCTTGGGGATCGAGGTTTTTGAGCTCCAGCTTCCAATAGTAATCCGCGCCAGGAGGGGGAACCGCCATTTGAGCATGACCGCGTCGCGTGAGCATGACCGATATTTTATTGCTCAATAATTTGGGAATAAGCATGGCAAAGACCTTCCCTGAACTATCATCCATCCATTGCACATCATCGATAAAGATCATCCGGCTTTGCGCAAAGAGAGCGGCAAAGATTTCCGCAAGTTTGGCTTGCGCCATCTCGATCTCTTCTTTGCTTAATTCCCCCTTAGCTGCTTTGAAGGATTGGAAATAACGCTGCAAGAGTGGCCTGTCAAAGCTGATCTTGGTCTCTTCGCAAAAACTCTCGAGGATGCCAAAGTCTTGGTCGATATTATAGATTGCCAATTGCTGCGATAAGACGCGAAGTATCCAATTGCACTGATTACGCTGGTTAAATTCCTCCATTACATAGACAAAAATGCTCTGCTTTTGAGCTTTCAGCTCGCGTAGAATCTGATAGGCCACAAAGGTCTTGCCGCATCCCGCTTCTCCTTCCAGCTCGATCAAGCAGCTGTTATTTTGACCAAGTTGCCGCAGGATCTCTTGCACTTCATCTTGATAGAGCACCAGACTCTTATCCTTATACTTGGAATTCATGGCAAACCAGGAATCCGGTAATTCCTGGATGATCTTGTATATCCTTAAAGGCTCGGAGATCCCTTTTACCATAGTTTCTTCTACGTATTGGGATTCGAACCGGGTGCTCACATTGGGCAAGATGTCTTCAGAAAAGGAGATCTCGCCCGCATGGGAATTTTCCATCAACCGCGCGGCGATATTTACCCCATTGCCGATGATGCCATACTCATGCCGCGCTTTGGCTCCCAAGATGCCGGCAAAGATGTTGCTATAGGTAACTCCCAGCTTTACGGCAAGTTTATCTGAGGGGATATTGCGGATTCGGTAGGCACAGGTGAAAGCCCGCTCCACATCGTCGGTATGATTGTATGGCGTGCCAAAGGAAACCAGGATCAGATAACCCTTATCCGTATAATCTATCTTGTTGATGGTGCCATCAAGACTGTATACATGCTGCTGGATCTTGAGGAAATATTCATGATAATCCTCCACCTTAATCAGCGGCGATCCATCCAGAGCGCTGAGATGAATAAAGATAATCGCACTATTGCGCAATTCGGCTTTAAACCCACGCTCATGCAATTTGCGCGCGACGCGCTCCGAGATAAAATCTCTACCCCTGAGAGTTCTTTGCAGTGCTTCCTGCGGGACCGGAATATAGTCTTTGTCCAGATATTCTTGCAATTCATCACCATATAGCATCTCCCCATCCGCAGCGGTTGCTCCCAATTCAAAAAGTTCGCTTACTACCAAACCGTCTATATAATAATCCAGATGATAAGCCGGATTCCCGACCACGCGCAGATTGATCTCGCCGTATTTGAGGGCCCCGTCAAAATTTATTGCAAAGCCATAGTCTTGTTTGATGCTGCGGTTGAGCTCTATCAATGCTTTTTGCATCTGTTCTTTGCATCGCAACATCCGGGGTACCACCAGCTCAGCTGTCCCGGGAAAGACAGCCAACATCGCATCCCCGCCATACTTGATCAAAGAGCCTCCATTGGCTCTTATGCACTCAAACATCACGGTGAAATAGCTATTGAGGATATTGATAATCCCCTCTACTCCATAATGCCCTTGAGCACTAAATTTCTGCGTTATGCTGGTAAAGGCACAGATATCTGTATTCATGATGCCCGCTTGCTCGCTAAAACTGCAAGGCAGACATAAGCTCTTCAGATCTTGGCACTCATTAGCCAATTTTCGGGAAAGATAGTCCGGAATCAAAGCTTCTTTCATGGTTTCTCCACTGCTCGTGTCTTCAGGGCAAGATCATTGTGCATAGATTCTTATCCTATTGCAAGTCCAGACTCTATTTGGTTTTAGTCAAGAGGAATTTTGCCTTGATCTTGTTCAGACCTTGCGAGACTGTTCAAAAAGCACAACCACCTTCAGCCGCTTTCCTTGTTTTCTTTGAAAAAAGCAGCTCGGCATTGAAGATAGCGAGGGTCTCACACAGATTTCACTGATTTCACAGATTTTTTTATAAGGAGAGGTTATGCGTTATGCGTTATGCGTTATGCGTTATGCGTTATCCGTTATGCGTTATCCGTTATGCGTTATCCGTTATCCGTTATGCGTTATCCGTTATGCGTTATGCGTTATCCGTTATCCGTTATGCGTTATGCGTTATCCGTTATCCGTTATGCGTTATCCGTTATCCGTTATGCGTTATCCGTTATCCGTTATCCGTTATGCGTTATGCGTTATGCGTTATCCGTTATCCCCGAGTTCCGTAGGTACCATCTCACCATCTCACTACTCTAGCACTCACCACTATACATAGCAAGCAATAAATTCTATGAAAACGGAATGAATGTGTGCTGGGACTATCCGATATCCAGAGCAGGAATCTCCCATCATACATTTGTAGACAAGATGAAAGGCGGTGTGCTTTAGCCACCGTAATCAAGGCGAGTTTTGACGGACAAGATGAATTCTGGTGTGCTTTAGCCACCGGCGGGATGTGGAGGTAATCTATAACATCACCTCATCATAATCAATTCGGGATAAGTGGATACGTAAAAGGGTAACATTCCATCAAGAAGGATAAATCTAACTCTATCCCGCTATAATCCATTATCCAGCAATATATTACGTTATTCCAGCTGCTTTTCACCCCCTTGCAGAGCATTAATCACTTGACGATCCACTCTTAATCAAGTCTTAATAATTAAGACTTGATTAAGAGTGGATTAAGAATTAC
>JARRCD010000085.1 GCA_029982875.1 Candidatus Cloacimonadota bacterium
CTGGTGCCACCATACACATAATCGTAATCATAAGCAAGTATCAAGTTGCTGCTCAAGGTTGGGATGGGTTGGTCTATGGCTAAGCCCAGCTTGGAATTGAAGAGCACTTCGTCCTTCATCTCACTATTAGTATCCCAGCTGATAGTGGTTCCTGCCACATCCTGGAAATTGAGCCCAAGATGCAGATCACCCAAGGATTCTTCATCAAATATTACAGCCAGATCGGTACGCAGCTTCAGACCAAGATCAATTCCCGTTCCCGAGCCGAGATTATCCATAATGCGCCTCTGGATGAATTTGATATTGCCACCCAAACCCAATTCAAACGGTACTTCAAAGAATTGCCACCCCAGATTTGCCCCAAACTTGAGATTTTTTGAGAAGGCAAATTGATACAGATCGTCAGTTGAGCGAAATGTGCCATCCGGTACACCGGGCAGGTGGTCTGAAATGTTATTGATCCGTTGATCCACATTGGTACCGATTAGGTATCTTTCATCGAAGCGCGGAATATCATTCACGGTCAGGCGGGTGATATTAAACGCTATCGATACGTCGTTGGGAAGAGGTTGCACATAAGTGATGTTGTCATAGCTGGCCAGATTTTTGTATAAAAAGGCGTGCATGGCAGAAACTTCAGAATCCCTGATTTGCGAGAGACCACCACTATTCCAATAGATTGCAGAACCATCATCGGCCAGGGCAGAAAATGCTCCCCCCATACCCAAAGCTCGCACTCCGGCACCGATCATCATAAAATCTCCGGCATATCTACCGGCGGATACAGGTATAGCCATAACACAGGCTAAGAGGCTTAGGATTATTATCTTTTTCATCTTTCTCTCCCCTATTTTAAGATCGCCATTTTCATGATCTTCTCAATCTTCTTGTTCCCTCGGCGCGCCACAACCTTGTAAAAATAGGTCCCGTTGGCCAAGGGAAAACCCTGTTCATCTTTGCAATCCCATGCGTATACGGTGCGTGGATACTCATGATAGCCCACTCCCGTAGGCAGATGCTTAAAAGTCCTGACCAGCCGTCCACTGATGGTATATACTTTGATGTAAACATCATCAGCAGAATCCGTGAGGATATAGGTAAATCTGGTCCGACCGTCGTTTTGGGGATCCTCAGCCTGACCTAAGACTGGATTAGGGTAATTGCCAATATTCACAATATCGAAGTGGTCATTAACAATAAACTGGATTTCGCGGGTCATGAAATTCCCGTTTAAATCCCGGCAATCAACCTTAAGCTCATGATTGCCTTTGTTTACGGAGAGTTGGTACTTGATGGGCACACGATTAATGTTTTCTTTGTTGATACTGATCACAAAATCAGCTTCCTGGACTTCGACACCATCGAGAAACAAACGGATTGAATTGTCTATCACGTCTATCCCATTGGCATCGCTCAAAAGCAGTGATATCACCCCATCTCCTGCCACATATCCACCCACGGTAAATTCTTGATCTTCCACATTTACATCCACTGAGGGCAGCTTATTATCCATGTTCCTGAATATTGTGTAGGTCCCCTCGCGATTCACTTCAAAATTCACCGTATTATTTGTGGTGGATATATGGCCTCCAATGAGAATCCATTTCTGGAATTCATCGTTGTAACGGTATATCTTGTAGCTGTCATCGCTTTCATTGAGCTGGGTATCTTCATCACTATCATTATAATAAAAGGTGAGCTCCAAGCGTTTGCCACTATTAAAGAAACCCAGAGAATCGACTAAGGAATGATCCAGAATCTTGATTTCATAGGGGATTGAATGCTGAAAATCGCCAGAAGTATCTGGGTTTTGCAACATGATCTGCGTTACATCCGGTTGGTTTAAGGGCAGAATCTCAGCCAGACCATTAAGCGCAAATCCGGCGGTCCCGGAAGGAACAAAACCTGCAGGTACCACACAGCTAAGATTATTGTCTATGCTATTGATGGTAGCGCCGGAAGAATCTACACTGTGATAGTTCATCGGCAGGGTAATTGAGATGTAGTTGTTTGTGTTTACAAAGAGGTCCCATTCAGAGAAAGTGTCGGTGGTATTGACGCGGGCTTCCATGGTGAGATTTCCTTGAGGCACTCCACTCAAATCAATCTCGTCCCACCGCTCTTCATTTACACCTAAAGCAGCATAGCTTTGCGTAGAAAACTGACTCAAAACGCTCCCCGGTTCACCTATAAACAATTTCAAGTCTGTTTCTACAGATGGTGTATTCCCGATGTTAATGCCTTTTATCTTCAGCTTAGGCTCGCCATTGCCCGGCTCAAAACTAATCTCGCGTAAAAATAAATCCGGCCCTGCCACCTGGAAAGTCTGAGTATAAGATTCATATCGGATATCTTCATCATCGACAAAATAGTACTTGAATAGCAATTCTTTGCCTGTGTTGAACTTCCCGAGCCTTGTTGACGTTTCCCAGAGGGTATTGTCTTCCTGACTTACTTGCATGGGTAGATCAATCCAGGTGGTCTCATATCCGGTTTCGGTGATGATGCTGTCGGTACGCACCGAGCAGTACATCTCGGTGATAGCTTTCAGACTGTAGACTTGGGCTTTGAATCCGATAGAATCGATGTAAGTAGGCATTTGTGGAATTAATTCCTGATGCTGTATTGCAGGTCTGCCAACACCATAGAAGCTTCTTCCTATATATTCTTTATCAGGAGAATAGCCTGCCACATAGATGTTATTGGTATAATTGCTCTCTTCTTCAGGGATATTGTATAAAGCGGTGAATTCACCATTAATAACGGGCAGATCGTAAGGCACATTCACTATTTTCTCATTGGGCTGCATGATGTAAAGCCTGGCCGCAGATACATCCTGTGGGAATTGCGCATGGACAATCAGAGTTTCTCCCGCATTGGGATTGGGATTTTCGGTATTTACCACCTGATCCGGAATCGGTTTGTTGAGCTTAATCAAGGGATCTCCAATATAGGCAGATCCATAGGTCAACGCCCCCCGCGCAGCAGGAGAATTTGTAGTAGTAAAAAACCTGGCTAACGCATATAAATACGCATCTCCCAAGGTATCGAAATCATGCTGAAATGCTGCTTCATTGAAGGCTAAACCCCATCCTTCATCCTGATCCCGATAACCCAGACCGGAAAAGCCCAAAGCTGCAATGGCACCCTTATCGGGAACGTTCACCAAAGCTTCGGAAATGGAATTTGCCCCATTAGTATCAAAGGCTGAAGCATAGCAAGCCAAGGATAAGAAGACCGGATATGCCTGATTATTCAAGGTAGCTACATCGTTGAAATTGAAGAGATTGTAATCTGCCCAGACCCGACCTCCACCATGACCCATGAATTGCACAAACTGGGTGCCACTATTGATGGCATCCTTGAGATTAAAAGTACCACCATGGTAATCTGGACTTACTGTCTGGGTAGAAGTATATACTCTGGTTACCCGATAGTCCTGGGGTATCACTCGGCGTCGGATGAGCTCGGATTGCTGAGCAAATATATCATTGGTATCTGTGATCTTTCCACCTGCTGCCAGGGTAAGATGGCTATTCCACAAGCGGTTGGTTAGAGAGATATCCCTATATGCCTGCGCTTTAGTAGCGTAATCCAGAATCTGCTCTGCCGTCCACACATTGAGTCTCGCTATCGTGATATCCGGCACACTATCCTCTCCCGAGATACATCCATACCAGGTGTCACTGGCTGTAGCGCCGTGCTTGTAAGTCCAGACCTTTTTTACCGGAATTAGATTGTAAATCCTGCTGGGACTATTATCTCTGGTATCAGCAATCCCTTCTCCCAAAAGCATCACATGAGAAAGCTGAGGCAAACTCCAATTATTGTATGCATATCTCAGAAAATCCTGGATAGCCTGACCAGAGACTATGCCATGATTAAACTCATCATATACATCTTGCAAATCTACTATCTTCACTTGATGCCCTTCAGCTTGCCAGAGGTCTCTTAATTGCAAAGTTCCTTCTGCTTCCTTAAATTCACGGGGAGTGATAACTATTACATTGGCTGCATTCAGAGGATTACGGAGCTCAGAGGGAAGATTGAGCCGCATCAATTTAGGCGTCTTTTTTGCTGCTTCTTCTACGGCATAATAACGCACAGCATTGGAAGAAACGCTATCCTGCAGACTCACTGTCCAGGGTGCGCCTCCATCTACTTGGAAGGGCTCGATCTGCAAACTGGTAAAGACACTGGAACCTATCTTATAGACCGATACATTGGGTGAGGAAAAGCCTTGCAACTCAAATTGAAAGAGACCATTAGGACGATCCTTGGGTTTGGTGAACTTGATGTAATCCAAATCCGTCTTATACTCTCGCCAATAGCTAAGCTCCATGTAATCCAGGAGTACCTGCTCTCTATCCTCAGAAGCCGTGTTTCCGGATAGGCTTATATAGAGATTGTTTGTCCCGTGCCGCAAGAATGAATTGGCGATTGGAGCTTGATTATAAAATACCTGCTCGGTTTGTCCCACCCAGGTATGGCTATTGATCATAGCTTGATTCATGCGGATATTCGCTTCATGATCATACTCGCCTGGGCTTAGATCTTCCTTGTATGTAAGCCCGTGCATCACAATCTTGGTACTCGCAGTGCGGACTGCACTGTTAAAAGGATATTGCAATTCAAAGGGCACTATTTCCAAATTGGGAGCATTGATCTTTCTCCAAAACCAGACGTCTTCCCGATAGTAATTAGGATTAAAGGTGGACCAGCCCCTGCCCAGTTTATCGCTTACCAGTTGCTCTTCGAGATGCACGGTTTCTTCATAGGCATCGGCCAACATATATTGGAGAGGATTGCTATTTATCAGACCACCATTCTCCGCCATCATCCTTGCTCCATAGCCATCCTTGAGCTTCAATATATAGACATTTTCTGCCGTATAATCATCATAATAGGAGTTATCGCCATAGTGACGGTCGCCAAAGAACTCGAAGTAATCTCCATTATCAAAGCTACCATCATTTTCGCCCACAAAGTGGATCGGGATCTGCCCATATTCATCACTCAACTCCAAATAACGGGGGTCGACATTATCTATATCCCAGTTCATCTCTACCTCTAAAGAATCCGTCATTTCGGAGATAAAATCCTTGAGTGAGCGGTAAGTTACTTGGTATATGCCTTGGCTATCTACGATAAACTGGATCTCGGAAACTTGAGATGAGGAATTTTTGGGCGTCTCATAACTGTAGTCTTTGTCTCGGGGAAGCCGCCAGCTTTGAGCGCTGGCATTATTGAGAAAGAAATGCTCTGCCACATTGTCGATCGGATTCGAGCTCAATTGCCAATCCTGGCTGGCTCTTTTGCTCCCTGTAATCGTTACTACAATATCGATTTGATCGTGGACAATAAGCTGCTGCTTGGATGCTGAGTATTGAAAAGGATATACGCTCACGCTTACAAATCTGCGATCTCCGATAAACGCCGGATCCGATACTTCAGCTATTTTTGCAGGATAGGGCACTGATGAGTTATATGCCCCAAAATCCCTGGTATAGTGATAGCTGACTTCATCTTGATCCACGATCAAACTGGGGGCGGGCATGATGTTTACATCATCCAAGATATGCTGAGTAGATGAAAGCACCCGCGCTGTAGCAGATCCATCAATAGGAAGTGCAACTGCAGCAGAAAACACTTTAAGCTGAGGATAGCCTTCTTCTGAAGTAGGCATCCCTTCATCCATTGCTATGGCATGAACCGTCCGTCCCTCCAGTGTTGTTTCAAGCACATCATAGGGTGGAAGTTCGAATCTGATGGTAAGCGCATCCTTGCTTTCGCTCACCACGCTGATGGTATTGCCCAAAATGAGGACTGGCAAAAGCATCAGCAAGCTGCATATATGTAGTTTCATAATAGCTCCATCATTTAAGAAGGTTTGTTCTTTGGCCAATATCTTTTCGATACACTTTGTCGGCAAAGCGGATAGCTTCAATATCCTGATAGACAGATGCCCGGGCTTGCTTTAGAGTATCGGCTTTGTTCATCACAGCCAACACCCTGCCACCAGAGCTAATCAATCCGCTTTCCGAGTTTTGAACTCCGGCAAAAAACACTTTTGACTTTAGTTTGGGGACATCTATCGCAATCCCTTTCTTGTATTTGCCAGGATATCCGGGAGCGGCAAGAACCACCGTAATTGCGGTTTGCTCTTCCCATTCAAGCTTGATATCCGGGAGCCGGTGTTCAATAATAGCCAGACAGATCTCCAAGAAATCCGTCTTGAGTAAAGGCAATAGTACTTGTGTCTCGGGATCACCCAGGCGGCAATTAAACTCGATTACTTTCGGTCCTTGATTCGTAATCATCAAACCCAGATAGAGAATCCCCTGATAGGGGCAACCGAGTTCATTCATCGCTTTCAATACTGGTTCTAAGATCTGTGTTTCAATCTCTGAGCGATACTCTTCTGCCTGAGGAACTGGGCATATAGCTCCCATCCCTCCGGTATTGGGACCTTGATCTTGTTCATAAAGCTGCTTGTGATCCTGGGCAAAAAGACTGGTCAGGTAGCGCTGCCCATCGCAAAAAGCAAAAAGCGAAACTTCCCAACCTGATAAATATTCTTCGGCCAATATTCCCGTTTTGCCTGCGCTTTGTCCAAATAAATCAGCACAGGCCTTTTTGGCTTCAAGCTCATCGGAACAAATGATCACTCCTTTTCCAGCTGCCAGACCATCCGCTTTCAATACAACCGGATAGTTAAAATCAGCTATAATATCTGCGGCCTGGTCCTGATCTGAGATCAGAACATACTTGGCCGTGGGAACCTGATGCTGGAACATTATTTGCTTGGCAAAAAACTTCGAAGTTTCAAGCCTCGCAGCTAATCGAGATGGAGCCAGCACCTTGATTTCGTGCTCTCTGAGGTAATCTGAGAGACCTTCTTGAATCGGTTGCTCGGGTCCGATAAAGACCAGATCAACTGCTTCCTGGTGGCAAAAATCCAGGATAGCGGAAAATTCCCCAAGTTTCTCACAACGGTATTCTTGTGCTATCCCGGCATTACCCGGACTTACGATGATTGCATTGATTTTTGAACTGCGGCTAAAGGCATCCGCAATAGCATGCTCTCTGCCTCCGCTGCCTATGACAAGTACTTTCAAATCTCTTTATCCTGTAACAACCTTGTAAGCATCAGCATTGCTGCCTCTGCTGCCTTGTGTCTGATAGTCTGCCTTTCTCCGGTCAGGAATAATTTTTTGGACCAGTTTTTTGATCCTATAGCAAAGGCAAAATGCACTGTTCCCACCGGCTTTTCTGTACTGCCACCATCAGGTCCGGCAATGCCTGTAACTGATATCGCCACCTCACTGGCGCATAGTTTCTGTACCCCTTTGACCATTGCTAAAGCTGTTTCTGAACTAACCGCGCCATGTTGCTGAATGGTGTTTACGCCCAGCAGATCCTCTTTAATGCGATTGGCATAGCTTACTACGCCTCCCAAAAGCACATCTGAAGCTCCCGGAATGGCGCCAAGATAGGCTTGGATAAGGCCTGCCGTACAGGATTCCGCCACCGCGAGATGCCAGCGCTTCAGGCGCAATAAATCCAGCAAAACACCAGCTGGAGTATCCTCGTCCACACCCCAGATTTTGTCTTCGATTCTCGACCTGATCAGGCTTTCTGCTTGTGAAAGAGGCGCCATACTTGATGACGTGATTTTGATATCGACCCTTCCGGTTTGCGGAAGCCAAGCTAAGCTAAGCTCCTGAGGCAGATCCTGGGTGGAGATCAATTCTGCCAAGGCAGATTCAGCAATGCCATAAGTATGCAATGTTCTTTGGATAATGCCTTGGGATTGAGGATAAGCAAGCTGCAGGATATTGCGGATTTGAGTGTCAAATACATGCTTCATCTCCAGCGGCACACCCTGCAAGGCAAAGAAGTGTTTATTATTCTGCTGAAAATGTAATCCAGGGGCGGTGCCAAGCTTATTTTCCAAAGCCACAAACCCACGCGGGACCAAGGCTTGCGATCTATTGACCTGAGGGATATTTGTCCCGCGGTTCGCAAACATCAGCTTGATCCTTTCCCAGAGAGCATCGTTGAAGACCAGATCAACCGCAAAAAAATCTGCTATAGCACTCTTGGTGATATCATCTTCGGTAGGACCCAAACCACCGGTAGTGAGCACGATATCATAGCGCTCCCACAGATGTGCTAAAGCTTCGGTAATAGAATCAGCTTCATCCTTGACGGTAATGGCTTCTTTAATCTCGATTCCCATACCTGCCAATTCTGCGCCCAACCAGGCAAGATTGGTATTCACCGTCTTACCCAAAAGGATTTCATTACCGATGCTGATAAGCCCGCAATAGATACTCATTTTAATAAGATTTAGCGAAGATCACGCGGGTCTTAGCAGCCTTGCCACAGCAAATGCAGTGCCCCTCTTCTTCTTCCTGTTCAAAGGGAATGCATCTGATCGTGACTTTCAGATCGTTTTTTATTTGCTCTTCACAAGCGGGGTCCTGACACCAATGTGAATGCGCAAAACCGCCATGAATCTCCGGCTGATTCTGGTTTTGGGGTGTAAAGAACCGGTAGAATTCTGCTTTATCATCAATCTTGATTGTATTTGCCTTACGAAATTCCAAAGCCCTTTGATAGTAGGCATCCTGAATCTCGCGCAAACTTTTATGGACAAAGGAATGAAGCTCGGAGATAGGCACACTTTGCTTATCCCGGGGCTCTTTATCTCTGCGAGCTACCATCACCGCTTCGGAAGCAATGTCCCGAGGCCCGATCTCGATGCGCAAAGGAATCCCCTTTTTGATCCAATACCAATTTCTTTCACTGCTGGTCAAATCCCGATCATCCAACTCCGTGTAGACCCGGACATCTTCAAAATAATCTTTGACAAAGAGATCTGTAATTCTTTTACAATATTTAAGCACCTCTTTTTTCTCTTCTTCATCACGATAGATGGGAATGATTGCCAAATGCGAAGGAGCGATCTTGGGCGGCAGCGCCAGACCATTGTCATCACTATGAGCCATGATCAAGGCCCCGATCAAGCGTGTGGAAACACCCCAGGAAGTAGTCCAGGCATATTCCATCTCACCTTCGCGGTTTTGGAATTTAATCTCGGAAGCTTTGGCAAAATTTTGCCCCAGAAAATGTGATGTCCCTGATTGCAACGCCTTTTTATCCTGCATCATAGCTTCGATGCAATAGGTGTTTACTGCTCCCGGAAATCTCTCACTATCCGTCTTTTCACCTTTTATCACAGGCAAGGCCAGATATTCAGCGGCAAAATTTGCATAAACATCCAGCATTTTCCTGGTTTCGAGCATGGCATCTTCGTAGTTTTCATGCACGGTATGCCCTTCCTGCCAAAGAAATTCAGTAGTACGCAAAAAAAGCCGGGTACGCATTTCCCAACGCACAATATTTGCCCATTGATTGATCAAAAGTGGCAGGTCGCGATAGGAATTTACCCATTTGGCAAAAGATGCCCCAATAATGGTCTCGCTCGTGGGTCGCACTATTAAAGGCTCGGTCAGCTCTCCCGCTACCTTTAAACCTCCCTCGCCGTTATCTTCCAGACGAGAATGAGTGACCACCGCACATTCTTTGGCAAATCCTTCCACATGTTCAGCTTCCTTTTCAAAAAAGCTCTTGGGAATAAAGATGGGGAAGTATGCATTGCGATGTCCACTTTCATAGAACCGCTCATCCAAGGCACGCTGTATGTTTTCCCATATCGCATAACCCCACGGTTTTATTACCATACAGCCGCGTACTTCACTATTCTCCGCCAAATCTGCAGCTTTAATTACCTGTTGATACCACTCGGCATAATTCTGTTCACGAGTAGGTTCTATAGCTGTTCTTTTTTGTTTGCTCATCTATTCTCCTATTATTCGCCTGAGTGTCACATTCATGTTATGATACATTCTGTCAATGATCTTTAGCAGTCCGACCCGTGAAATGCAGCAAAAAGTAATGATTTTTTTCTACAATTAGATGGCCAATACTTCTGAGAGATATCCATAATCCACCAGATAAGAATTAGTTAGATGCTGCCGCCGGATTGTGGAGATTTTTCCATGATTGAAAAGTATCATGCAAGTTAAAGCCTGTTATCTTGGCAATATCCTGGATTTGACCTTTGCCCTGATCCTGGGAAAGATTTGTCGGGCTTTTCTCATACTCGCAGATTACCCTATGTGCGTCAACCATAGCCTGAATATGGAACGAAAGCCTTCCCCCACGCAGGAAAATATCGTGTCTACCTGCCTCACATTGCTCCATCATTACGCCACCATTACGCCTGCGAGGCGCAATGCTCAAGCTATCCTATTGGGAAACAATAGCTAATCAATGATGGGGGAAAAGATGGCTCTCTTTCAAAATATATGGAGGCAATGAATCTACAAAATCCTCCTGCAACTCATAAACAAGAATTACAGTCCCAGCGGATCTGCATTTGGGATGGCATCTCTTTCCCACCGCACACTCCTTCACGCAGTCATTGCTGCAATGAGCATGTATTCCCAAGCTTCTGTTGCGCCTACTCAGTCATTACGTTTTTATTGAATTTACTGCTTGCCATATTGGCAATGGTATGCAAAGCTGGAGAAAGGGTAAGATGATAGGCGGTGGTTTTAACCACCGTGCTCCGGATTCAGGATTGCAGACCAAGATGAATTCCGGTTGGTTTTAACCACCGGCAATGGATGTAGTTAACCCAACTTTACCACCCCTCGGCTCCAAATATTTTCGAGCTTTTTGGGGGTGATGAATTGACCTTATAGGATGCAGGCCGTTTAATTCTG
>JARRCD010000086.1 GCA_029982875.1 Candidatus Cloacimonadota bacterium
GGTGGCTAAAGCGCACCGCCTATCATCTTATTCCAGGATATTGTAGCTTGGGATGCGGTGACTAAACCCAAATAATGCAGTAGGCTTTTCTCAGCCCCTATTTTGGGGTGTTTTATGAGCACTGTGACGTGGTTATGCAGGATCAGGCAGATTGTCAGCAAAACCGCTTCCCTGAATCTGATCTTATCGAAAAACCTCGAAAATAGCGCGGCTGTTCCACCTCACGAAGTGATTAATTTGGGGCTAAACTTAATTTTGACTTGACTCTTTTTGTGGCTCTTATTTTAATGACTCAGTTGCATATTTTTCTCCTGTTTTGATTTTGTTTTATACATGATCCCAAATCATTGTGATAGGCGAAGATATGCAACACTTTTCTTTTAGGGATGTGAGACTACTGCATTATTTGGTTTCAAGAGATCATGGCACGCTCAAGCAATAAGAAAAAGCCCGACCCCGGGCGACACCGGAATCCAGTCAACTCGACAAATCCACCAACTCCCACCTCGAAAATATCGTTTGATTTTTCCTTAACATCAGATATACTATCCATATAAGACATGCAAGTAAATGAAAAAACATGTGATGATCAATAAAATACACAAAATGGAGGAATAATGATCAGTAAAAAAATGATCACTGCGATCAACGCACAAATCAACAAGGAATTCTATTCCGAGTACCTATATCTATCCATGCAAGCCTGGTTTGCGGATCAGAACCTGGAAGGTATGGCAAAATGGATGGATGCTCAGGGCAAAGAAGAACGTCTTCATGTCATGAAGTTTTTTAACTATCTGATCGATCGTGGCGCCAAGGTAAAACTCACGGCCATTGATGCCCCGCCGGTAGATTTTGATAATCCGCTCAAGGTTTTTAATATGGCTTTGGATCACGAAAAACTCATCACCAAGAGCATTGATGAGCTGATGGATTTGGCGATTAAAGATAAAGACCACGCCACCAGAAGCTTTCTGCAATGGTTTGTGGATGAACAGGTGGAAGAAGAAGCCTCCATGGACCGTATTGTCAATATGCTCAAAATGGTGGGTGGAGACGGTCAAGGCATCATGATGATAGACCGTGAATTGGGACAGCGTATCTTTGGAGTCGTGAATGAGGCCTAAATCTATCCAAGACTCCCGGTCATAAACTAACGAGGGGGATAGCTTTGCTCGGGCAAAGTCTTCCCCCCTTTTTTCTTTTTTCTCTGCAGCAGGAGGCTATATGCAGACTTACAATAAAGAGACCTTGTATAGTAAGATTTTTTTCTCTACAGTGGTGGCCATCGGAATTACGGACCTGCAGGGTTATTACAGCATAGTAAATCCCGCTTGGTGTCAATGTCTGGGTTACACTGCCGAAGAGGCCAAAAAGCTCACAGTGCTGGATGTGACGCCCCAGGAGGATAGAGAGAGCAGTGATCTGAATTACACCCGTCTCATCAAGCGTGAGATTCCTGCCATGCGTATTGCGCGCAGATATCTTTGCAAGGATGGCAGTATTATCTGGGCAGACCTCCATGCAACGGCGATCACAGATGATGAAGATAAGGTGATTGGGCTTCTGGGTGTCTTTGTGAACATAGACCCCCGCGTGAGAGCTGAGACAAATCTGCAAACCCTCAATGCCCAACTCACACAAGCCAATATAGAGCTGCAAATAGCCTTGGACAAGCTCAAAAAAATGGCCCGGCATGACTCCCTCACCAAATTGTACAATCGGCATGTTTTGGAAGAAACCATGGAACGCGAGATTAAACGCAGTATCCGTAAACAGCGTGGATTGGGGGTGGCAATAGCAGATATAGATAATTTCAAACAAATCAACGATAGCTATGGACACGATTATGGTGATAAAGTATTGGTCGAGCTATCCAAGCTCCTCTGCAGAAAAGTGCGGGCAACAGATATCGTGGGGCGTTGGGGCGGGGAAGAATTTCTTTTTGTCTTTCCCGAAACATCATGCCAAGGTGCTATGATAGTGGTGGAAAGGATAAGAAAGGCAACCGAAAATATGAAGCTGAATTTTAAGGGTAAACCCGTGAAGCTAACCTTGAGCCTGGGGATGTCCTTCCAGGAAAAAAATATTGAGCGGGCCTCAATCGTTAATGAAGCAGATCAGGCTTTGTATAGAGCAAAGCGGGACGGGAAAAACCGAGCTTATTGCTATCAGCAGCTATAGACCAGCGTATACAGTTTCATCACTATTGGTCGGCGAAGCTAACCAAGGCGGGACGGCACTCACCTTTGCAGTACCAGTGCTCGCCGTAGCGCCGATGAGCCATGAAAATAGCAGCTTTTTACTTGACACATTTGCAGGAAGGATTACCGTGTTCTTATGAGAATAATTACGGTAATGCTGCTGGCGCTGATTGCGCTTATTTCTTGTGAGATCTTTGATCTACGGGATACAGATGCTCCCTCTGAGGAGGCGAAGTGGCACGATTTTGCCACCGATCTGGAGCTTGCGGTGGAAAATCTGGAATTTGCCTATGAAGATTCGCGTAATGTCGTGAATTATACACGTATTTTTTGGGAGGACTTCAGATTTTACTTTGCAGCTCAGGACATTACCGATTATAGCACGGATTCGGAGTGGACCAGTGCGCAAGAGCAGGATATGCTGATCAACCTCCATAGTCATTACAGCAAGATCAACATTGAGCTGCAGCCTCTGGAGAGCGAGGATGAGATTTCTTCGGATGAAGCAAAGCTATATCGCAGCTATCAATTGACTGCCAAGCCGGTAGATCCCCAAGAAGCTGAGGTGTTGGCTCAGGGGAATCTGGAATTACACTATCGCAAACAATATGGTTATTGGTATCTATATCGCTGGTATGATTACCGTTCATCCGATGAGCTAACTTGGGGGAGGTTGAAGTATGAGAATAGCTAAATATTTGCTACTCATGCTCATCTTGTTCAGCTTTGGCTGTGAGAACCCCTTTCGCCCCAAATTGATAGATTCGTCCAATTCACTGGTTCAAAACCGCACGCCGGAAGAGGTTTTACGCAATTTAGAAAAATCCTATCGAGAGAAAAATATCAATATCTTCAGGCAGCTATTACATCCGGATTACCGGTTTGAATTGCTCTCCAGTGAGTTTTCACAGATCGGCATAGATATGGATGGTGACGGTTTGCGGGATTCCTGGTGGGGTTATGACCAAGAGGTCGAGATGACCCGCAATATGTTTGAATTGGGTTCCAGTGATGGCAGCTTCCCGGTGGCGGATGTGATCGAGCTCAGGCTGCAGATTCCCCCCCAGGAATTGTGGGAATTAGACCCGGCATCGGGACGGGAAAATTGGATTGTAATCCCCTGCTATTTTGACCTCATCCTGAGCTATAAAGCTTCAAATAGCAGCTATGTGGCCAATGGCACGGCGCGCTTTTATCTGGTGCAGGAAGGAGGAAATTGGCAGATCATCATCTGGAGGGATGAATCAAATCTATGATGGGTCGTATCATGGCGATAGACTATGGCAGCAAAAGGGTCGGAATAGCCATGAGCGATCCCCTGCGTATCTTTGCAAAGCCGCACTCCGTAGTGCCAAATCGCGGCTTTGATTCTCTGCTAAGCAGGATCAAAGCACTGTGTCGGGATCACGACGTGAATCTGGTGGTAATCGGTATGCCTTATGCCATCGATGGTAGCTATACTCCCAAAACTACCGAGACCGCTGCTTTTTTAAAAAGTATGCAGGAACAGCTTGATATCGAAGTCATAGAATGTGATGAGCGCTATAGCTCAGCTGAAGCAGAAACGGAATTGAAGCGAATGGGGAAAAGCTGGCAGGAAGCTCGTCAAATGGTGGATGCGATGGCCGCAGCGATGATCCTTAAAAACTATCTGGAACGCAGTAATGAAGATCAATAAACTCAATCTGCTAACCATACTTTTGATCAGTATTGCAGTGATCTTCCTTGGCTTTACTGTCCATGATGTATTCAGTCCTCATGATTCTACTGAACATGTGGTACGCATCCAACAAGGGGATAGTGCCTTGACTATCGGTAAGCGTCTGGAAGAAGCCGGGATCATCAGTAGTGCAGGTAGATTTCGCTTGCTTGCTAAACTAAGGAGCAAGGACCGGCAGCTCAAGCCCGGCACTTATGTCTTTGGTGGGAATACCAGTCTTTGGGATACTGTCTCACGCTTGCAGGAAGGGGTTTCTGAGCAGATCAGGATCACGATTCCGGAAGGACTCTCTTTGCACCGTACCATCTTGCTGATCGAGGCCAGCGGCTTGGCAGATTATGATCAATTATATGCCGCAGCCACAGATACCGCCTTGGTGCGCAGGATTACCGGCTTGCCGCTACCGAGCCTGGAAGGTTACCTTTATCCGGAAACCTATCTGTTCCCGGTACCCAGTACCCCGGATAGCATCCTGGCTCTCATGGGCAGGGAGTTTTTTCGTAAAATGCATCTAAACGGTATTGAAGCTTATGCGGAAGAGCGCTTCTACCAAAAATTGATTCTGGCGTCAATTGTGGAAAAGGAAGCTGGTAATGATGATGAACGAGCCACGGTTGCCGGAGTGTTTGATAAACGCCTGCGCTTGGGAATGGCGCTGCAGAGTTGTTCAACGGTGGATTATATCCTGGAGCGAAGAGGGATCAGACGCGAGGTGCTCACCACTGCCGATACCGAAATCGAATCCCCCTATAATACTTACCAAAATCCAGGGCTGCCACCCACACCGGTCTCAAATCCGAGTATTGCCTCGATTAAGGCAGCACTTAATCCTGAACAGCATGATTTTCTTTATTTCTTTTCGGATCGCAAAGGCAATAATGTCTTTAGCCGCAGTTATCAGGAACATCTGAATCAGCAAAGGAAGATGCACCTATGAGTTGTCTTTGCTTAAACTTAGGGCAAATTACAGCACCTGTGATCAACGCATTTTGCCCACGATATCCTTTTGATAATAACACTATATTACGCTTACAGCGTATGGAGGAACAATGAAGAGAATCCTATTTACCCTTATGATCATGAGCTTCACCATGCTAATATTGGGCTGCGGTTCCAATAAAGACCAGGACGTAGAACCGGATGGTCAACTGGTGTATCGTCCCGCCTGGTGGGGAACTCAAGAAGAAGACGGTTTTGTCTGCACCTATGGTCAAGGAACCAATCTTGCCGAAAACTCATCCATGAATTCAGCCCGTGCCAATGCGCTGCAGGAAGCTGCCCAATATGTGGAAATGGTGGTTCAAGGCATGATCAAGGATTATGAAGAAGAAGCAGGGGTTAATGACCCAACGGTGCTCTCGCTTACATCCAGCGTGGTCCGTGCGGTGGCAAATGCCAAATTCTCCGGAGTGATTACCGGGAAGGTCGAGACCCGTAAGGTCCAGGAACACGGCGGAACCAGATACAAGACTTGGATACAGCTTAAGATACCCAGGGACGAAGTGAATAAGAATCTCATGAATACGATCCGCAATGAAGAAAGTCTGTACAATCAGTTCAAGGCCTCACAGTCTTTCAAGGAGCTGGACGAACAACTCGAAAAGTATTGATCTTCCCAAACTAAGCTGTTGTTGATGACCCGTGAGCAATCGCGGGTTTTCATTACCTTTTGGGGTCTCTCACCCGAGCAGGTTTTGAGTCTGCCCCTTGCTCCCGGCTTTTCCGCTATAAGTAGCAGCACAAAAAAGATTTGACAGTATTGCTTTGATTAAATAGCTGGTAAGATATAATAGAGGAAGTAAATTATGAAGATTAAAATGACCAGAGAGCTGATCCACAAGCTACCTAAGACGGATCTGCATGTGCATTTGGATGGCAGTGTGCGCATCCCCACCATTATCGATCTGGCTAAGAAACACAAGATAAAGCTGCCCACCCTGGATGAAGCGGAAGTGCGCAAACTCATAGTCTGCGGCAAACATACCAAGAATCTGGAAGACTATCTGCGTGGTTTTGACATTGTGAATCTGGTGCTGCAAAATAAAGACGGCCTGCGCCGGGCGGCTTATGAATTGGCGGAAGATGCGGCCCAGGAGAATGTGCGCTACATGGAAGTACGCTATTCACCAATCTTGCATACAGATAAGGGTCTCAAGCTGACCGAGATTTCTCAGGCGGTAATCGATGGCTTAAGACAAGCCGAACGTGATTTTGGGATTCAGACCGGGGTGATCATCTGCGGTATTCGCAATATGGACCCCAATACTTCGTTGAAACTGGCAGAATTGGCGGTAGCTTTCAAGAACAAGGGAGTGATCGGATTTGATCTGGCCGGTGGGGAATACAATCATCCTGCCAAAGACCACAAGGAGGCCTTTGACCTGGCTTTGAAAAATAACCTCAATATCACTATCCATGCCGGCGAAGCTTACGGTCCGGAATCCATCCATCAAGCCATCCACTATTGTGGAACCCACCGCATCGGACATGGTACCCGGCTGGTGGAGGATGGCGATCTTTTGAACTACGTAAACGATCACCGCATTCCCTTGGAAATCTGTATCAAGAGTAATTTCCACACCAAGGCCGTGCAGGATATCCAAAGTCACCCCATCGATTTTTACATTGATTACGGTCTGCGGGTAACCATCAATACCGACAATCGCACTATCAGCGATACCACCGTGACAGATGAATATATGCTGGCTATCAATGAATTGGGGCTGGATTATCCCACCGTGAAAAACGTGATCCTAAACGGCTTTAAAAGCGCCTTTATTCCCTATAAGGAGCGGGTGCGGCTGATCAATCAAATTCTGGACGAATTTGAGAAGATCGAGGAAGCAGAGCTCAAGACCAAAATGGCCTTTAAGGAAAATCTCTAATGCAGAACCTCATCAAAAAAGCCTTGCAGACTGCGCAGCAGGAGCTGGCACACTTTGTTCAAAGCGAGCACAACCTGGAGCAGATTGAAGAGATTGCCCGGCACATATCGAAATGCTACCAGCAACGCGGTAAAGTCATCATCTTTGGCAATGGCGGGAGCATGTGTGATGCAATGCACTTTGCCGAAGAACTAACCGGACGTTTTCATCGGGATCGGGAAGCTCTGCCTGCCATAGCGATCAGTGATCCTGCCCATCTCACTTGTGTCGCAAATGACTACGGCTTTGAGGAAGTTTTTGCCAGAGCGGTAAAGGCTTATGCCCAATCCGGTGATGTGGTGATTGGGCTTTCCACGAGCGGAAATTCGGCCAATGTACTAAAAGCCTTGAATACTGCTCAAAGATTAGGCTGCACCACAGTTGCGCTTTTAGGCGGAGATGGTGGCAAGATCGCGGGGGAAACGGATTTTGAACTCATCGTGCCAGCAACTACGAGTGACCGTATCCAGGAAATCCATGCTATGATCTTGCACATTCTGGTAGAACTGATTGAGCATGAACTCTTTTATCTGCCGGAGCATCCGGCCATCTACGTTTGAATAAGGAAAGAAATATGCATCTCAAGTTAAATCATCTGTTCACCCTGCTATTCCTGTTCATCTTTTTGGGACTTGCGGCAGATTATTATGACGCTGTAGAAGAGCTTACCGGCGATGATCTGCTTTATGCCTTGCGGGATTTGATCTCGACTAATACCTACTCCAATTATGACGGTGCGAAGGTCTTCCTCTTCCAGGAATTGGATAATGAAAATGGCACTGTCACTTGCGTTTACACCGGTGAGCAATACTATATAGATGAGGATTATTCCGGCCAGAACAACCCCAATACCGAACACACCTTTGCGCAAAGCTGGTTTGATCCCGCTATCGGAGTGAAAAAGGCGGATCTGCATCATCTCTTCATCACGACTATGCAGGTTAATTCATCGCGGGGGAATCTGCCCTTTGGTAATGTGGCCAGCACTGCTGCTTCTACCTGTTATTATACTTATACACCTTGGCAGAGTTATCGCGGATATGACAACTGGCAGCACACCGTGTTTCAAGTAAATCCGCAGTTCAGAGGCAACACGGCTCGAGCCATCCTCTATTTTCACACCCGCTACGGAGATTCCCTCTATCAGGAAGGTGTAGATATGCTTGACACTATGATAGCTTGGCATTATGAAGACCCTCCCGATGCGGCCGAAGAGAGCAGAAACGATATGCTATACGGCTTTCAGGGGAATCGCAATCCCTTTGTCGACCGTCCGGAATTCGTAAATCGAATCTGGAATCCGGATGTGACAGCTGAGGATGACCTTGCCGCAGTTCTGCCTGAAATCAGAATCGACAACATCTATCCCAATCCCTTTCACGATAAGGTCCTTATTGCCTGGGACGCCAAATCTGGAACCCAGATCCAGGTCTCTATCTTCAATGTGCGGGGACAAAAACTTTTCGATACGCAACTCGCTGGAGATCAGCGGAGTTTGAGCTGGGACGGATGTGATAAGAATGGCAAGCAAGTCCCCACAGGATTGTATTTTATTCGCTTTAATACACAGCATAGTGCAGTGAGTGAAAAGCTCCTTTTTGTTCAATAAGCAAGATTAAAAAAACTGTGAGGTCTGGAACAAATTATGCTCCAGACCCTTAGCTAATACGCAGTTGTGTTCTGCCCGCTAAGGAGGTGTGAGATGCGCAAGTTTTTGATACTTTTATTTCTTGGGGGAGCAATATCCTTATTTGCCAATCCCATTATCCCCCGCATAGTTCAGCAATTTTGGTTTAATGATGCGGGAGATATGATGCTTCAAGTTGGGTATGAAGCAAGCCATTTAATGACTGATTCGCTTTTTATCAGCGATGGCACAAACTCCATGGTCTTTGCATATGATTTTCCTTCCGATGCCGCGGCTTATCCCATTACTTTCAATCTTAGTTACCTGATGCCGGATTTGTTAGATACTCCGGAGTGTGGATATTTGCAAGTGAAGGTAGACGATTTCTGGTACGATGAAGTGAGTTGGGGCAGCTCGGGAATCGAAGATCAATTGCCCATTATTGCCACTCAAAGCATCTATCAGACCAAGATTTACGATTCTTTTTCTTGGGAGACCTTAGATTTGTGGGCGAAAAGTGATCATCCGGATAATGTGCAGAATTACAGCAGTACTACCAGCTCAATCATCACGATCTACATCCACTATCAGGATGGGAGCCCTGCGGCAAATATCCCGGTTTTTCATGCTGGCTTGTACTACCCTTTGGACTATAGTGACGAAACCGGTCTCGTTGAGCTGGAACTGCCCTGTGCCTGGACGCACCTGAGGATTTATGAACCGGGAACAGAGGATCTGGTCTTCGCTGAAGATGTGATCACAGAACCTGCCGGATGCTATGTCTATAATGTTTCGCTCCAGGCTACCGCTATTCAGGATGAAGTGCAGCAAACCCCCAGTGCCGCTATCAAAATCTACCCTAATGTCCTCAAACCAGGGCAAAAACTACATATCATTCACGACAAGAAGACAGCCGCACCGACCCGCATCCGCTTGCTTGATCTCAAAGGCAGAGTTTTGCAAGAGACTGACTATGAAGAAGATTGGCCTATTCCCAAGCTTGCCAGCGGAGTCTACTTTTTGCAGATACTGCAGGATGGCAAAGTGCTGAGCAAGCATCGCATCATAATACTGAAATAGGAGTACTGCTCATTGCGGCTATATTGCAGGTCCTGGCTGCTGATCTGGCTTGTGCTGAGTATCTGTTTACTCCTGCAAGCAGAGACATCGGGTCTGAGTTTTGAGACCGAGCAATTGAGCTTTACTCTTCAAGATAGCCTGTGGTACTTTGAAGGGGATTTTGGTTTTTTCAATTCCAGCCCGCAAAAGCTCAAGCAAACGATCTTGTTTCCCGTACTTGAGGATAGCTTGCAGAGCAGGGCCTTGCACATAACAGTTACCGCAGGGGAAGATAACAGCCTTCTGCCCGTGTATAACATTGGCCCCAAAGGTTTTTGCTTTGCTCTGGAGATGCAGCCCGAAAGTTTTCAAATCATACGCATTTGCTACCGGCAAAAACTCAAGGCCAAACAGGCTTCTTATGTCTTGCTCACTACCCTCTCTTGGGGCAAAGCTCTGGCCTATGGCAGTTACAGAGTATCCCTGCCTCAAGATGTGAAACTGATAAGGTATCCCTTTGGTGAACCAGCAGTTAAGCAGATAGATGGCAAAAATGTATACTATTGGGAATTTTACGATTTTTTACCGCAAGGGGATTTTGAGCTGGCCTGGGACTTAATACAAATCGATTGACAAAATACTCAAGCTCAAAAATCTTGCTCTCACAGTGGGTGATTAGCTCAGTTGGTTAGAGCGCTACGTTGACATCGTAGAGGTCACTGGTTCGAATCCAGTATCTCCCACCATCCTCAAAAGGGTGATTAGCTCAGTTGGTTAGAGCGCTACGTTCACATCGTAGAGGTCACTGGTTCGAATCCAGTATCACCCACCACTCTCCCTTCTAATTATGCTTATGCTATATGATATCTGACTAATCTGAGCCCGACAGGGATACTGAAGAATTCTACCATAAATGCTCACTATGCAGTCCGCTTCACATCGGGTCTATCTTCCTGCCATTGCTCCACCACTACGCCACCATTACGCCTGCGAGGCGCAATGCTGGAGCGATGGTATTGGGATTCAATGACTACCGCAAATGAAGAATTGACCGAACTTTACCATATTGAATATTTATATACCTGTACTGCAAGGATATAGCTATTATGTGGGCACTACATGAGTTGACGTTTGGTGACTTTTCTGGGGACGGGATTGGGGCTGAGATTCAGAGCTTTATATACTTGTATATGGGAGTCTTCGGGGAT
>JARRCD010000087.1 GCA_029982875.1 Candidatus Cloacimonadota bacterium
TCTAAGACATTTGGGTTGGTGGATGGGATAACACTGGCACAAACTCTTGGTCTTAGGCACGGCTATCCCTTTTCCACTAATTTAACCCGTATTTTGCAACATGCAAGCCATAGGATTCAATAAAAAAGGAACGGCATATTTATCTGCATTATGCACAAGATCTAAAATGCCATTACTCTGGAACTCAGGGCGGTTATTTCGGGTATCGGGGTTCTCTCTAATATACCGTCCCTCCGGAACTCGCAAGGAATAGGCATTCAATTGTTATGCTATCTAATATGCCGTTCCTCCGCAACTCAGGCTTGTCAATTCTGCACTTGGGGTAGATATTTGGGCGTTGTGCCCACTTATTCGTCAACCTAATGCGATAACTTATGGGATATAGATCAGGTCTATGGGGGACAATCTCTAAATACAAATCGATGTGAGCAAGTATTAAGCTTGCATCCAAGACGATTTATATTTTACCCAATCTGCGGAGATTTAGCCTCTTGTCACATTTGTACTACTCCTTTGAGTTGAGAGAGACTTGATCCTCATAGGGTGATGCGAGAATATTACTTGAGGATATAGAAATAGTATTTCCCATCGATTTCAACTACTAAGATCTTATCGGTGCGATGGATGACCAGGCAGTCGGGGTTGTTGATATCTCCGGTATACTCCGGTAAACTTGATATATCAATGTCATTGGAAAGCTCAGCCTTCACTATAATGGGGGCGAACAAGATGCATGCTGCGATGCAGGTAATCACGAATTTTTTCATAATACTTTTCTCCTTTGCTTTTATAGATTAGTTCCGGAAAGGAAAAAAGGTTCCCCAGAAAAGCTATAACTGTTTGTGATTATGGCAAATAAAATTTGCGCAAAGGAGTCAGCATGGCAGGCATGTAAGCGATCAGCCTTGCATATTCAGGATGATTCAGGAGATGATTCTGATAATATCAGCCATCGTGAACATGCATTTGCCCTTTTGCATCGGGAGGGGCTCCACCCTGTCGGCAGGACTACTTCCAAGCAGCTGCGGAATATAGCAATCACAGATTTGGATTTGATTTGAGCGATTGATGCGGATGATGATCATGACAAGATTAGGTTGATTGGGTTCGGAGCTATCAAGCATGCTGATTTGGTAGTGTCCCGAGGTATCTTTGAAGATGCCCCAATCATCGATTTGTTTAATGTTTTCGAGAGTTTCGCACAGACGGTCGAGAAGTTTAGCGGGGCAATAGCGGCATATTTTCCTTTGTCCGGTTCTCGTAGCATAGTCTACCAGGGTTTGCATGAATCTTCTGATGTTTGTAAGGGTGTGATAGTCCAGGATTTCAGCTCCATCTTCCCAGCCCTGATCGCGGAGCACTCCCGCGCTAATTTTCTTTTTCAGGATATGCTTACGTTTCTTGAGTTGAGAGTAATTCAAGTTTTCTTGAGCTGCATATTTACGCAGGTTAGGATTGCTATTCAGCATCTGCCATTCTTTGAACTCAGTAGCAGTCAAGTGACGCTTGATATCATTTTCACTGATGCGGATATTGGGGGTTTGAGCTTCAGGAAAATCGCCATGGGAGATTTGCTCTGTGGCCAAATCGGACTGAAGCTTGGTTTCGGCTGCAGCTTTATGATAATCCTGCATTGCCAGATTGAAAGCGGTTCGTTTTAGCCAAGCCTTCACATAATTTATCCTTTTGTGATTGGTCAAAAAAGCCATCATAGTGGATTGAGCTATATCTTGAGCATTATCCGGATTATTTACCATGCTGATGGCATAGGCAAAGGTATAGTGCCAGAGATCTTCAATATAGGCTTCAGTTTGGCGGTCAACTTGCTTTCTGATCCATGCATCCAGGTCGGACCCAGGGCCTGGATTTTCCCATAAAGAGAGCATGATGGCATCCGTGACATGCAAGACAATTTGCTGATGCTTGATGCGAGTCTGGGTCTGCATCATCACCCGTTGCCGCAGATCATTGAAGATCTCTTCGTTATCAACTATAGCGCTGCTTTGAAGATCCATCGACTTCTCCTCATGCGAATTACTTAGTGCCATCTTTTTTAATTTATGGAATTCAGTCAAGAAACATCTCACCATCTCGCCACCTCACTCAACTACTTACCACTCACCAATTCCTAAGGGTGATAGCCTATAGCTCGGGATTTGAATGCCGTGATCTATGGTCGTACGGCGCTACAAGCGAGCGCCGTTTCTGTGCAGGCGACGGCCACATCTCCAAGCAAGACGAAATGGAGGGCCAACCCCAATTGGGCTGGATTTTAAAAGGGGGAGGGGCTGGATAAACAATGCTTGACTGAATTTATAGAACCGAAAAGATGGCATCATAATAAATGGCTCACGGGCAAACTGAGTGAGTAAATGCTGGCTTTCTTACTCATAATAAACCGGTTCCTTGAGCTGAGTGCTCGCTAAATTTGATAGACAGCCGTAAAGATTAAAGATCAGGACGTGAAAAATGAAGAAAGTATTGGTCCTTTGTACAGGAAATTCGTGTCGCAGCATAATGGCAGAAGCCTTAATAAATCATTATCTGAAGGAAAGCTGGCAAGCTTTTTCGGCAGGAACCCATCCCTCGCACGTGCATCCCAAATCAATTGCTGCCTTAGAAGAAATAGGCATCGCAACAAAGGGTCTACGCAGCAAGTCTCTCTCGGAGTTTTGGGATAGAGAAGATCTGGATCTGATCGTGACAGTATGCGATAATGCCAAAGAGAGCTGCCCTGTATTTTACAAGCCAATCCCGCAAGTGCACCTCTCTTTGCCGGACCCGGTGACTTTGCCTGCAGATGAACATCCTTTGCAGGGTTTTCGCCAGGTGCGGGAAATGATAATACACGAACTCTTTCCTTTATTGCAGGAGCGGGGATAAGCTGGGATCTGTTGTGTTATTTGGTAAAAGGGCTGGGTACTCGTTCCGGTTAAAACTGGATTCCAAGGGCGATGCCCTCATTGGGTCTGATCAATAGGTCCGATTCCTGACTGGGCCGAAACTCAGCACCTAATTCAATGGTGGCAATGAAAGTAACCAGTTTGAATCTGATATTTGCAGGGAGTCCGCATGAATAACCAGAGCCTTGAGCCCAAGTTTGCCGCCTTGGCAATAGAAAAAAAGATTGACAGAAAAGCCAGCCCTATTTTTGGTGAGCGAATTGCTGCGGGGTGTAGCGCAGCCCGGTTAGCGCACTGGTTTTGGGAACCAGGTGTCGGAGGTTCGAATCCTCTCACCCCGACCAGCGCATTAGCCAAGAATATAGTGGGCGTTTAGCTCAGTTGGGAGAGCGCTTGCCTTACAAGCAAGATGTCAGCGGTTCAAGTCCGTTAACGCCCACCACTTTTCTGAACACACAGGGGACCGATGAAAATAGCTATCACAGGCGCCAACGGTTTTGTGGGCAGCACTCTACTGAGCAGCTTACAATCAAGAGGATTTGAGCCCATAGCCTTAGTGCGCAAACCTTTTTCCAAATTGGGCATAGAGGTGCGTCAGGTAGATTATAGCCAGGATGCTTCCATAAGTGCTGCTCTCAAAGATATTGATATCCTGATCCATAATGCTGGAAAGACCAAAACCATCACCAAAGAAGAGATGTTTGCCGCCAATATCGGCCTTACGCAGCGGATAGTATCCATCATCAACCGCCTTCAGCACCCGCTGCGCTTGATTTACATTAGCTCTCAGGCCGCTGCAGGACCTTCAACAAAACGGTATCCCCGCCAGGAATCTGACAAACCGGCACCAATTTCGATCTATGGGAAAAGCAAAGCCATAGCTGAACGTGTCATATCCCAGCAGTGCCATCAAGCTTACAATATAGTTCGTCCCTGTTCGGTCTATGGCCCGCGGGACCGCGATTTTTTGAGCCTCTTCCGTTTATGTAAACACGGCTTAAACCTGCAAATCGGCCATGCTGAACGTCCCCTAAACATGATCCATGTAACTCAATTGGCAGATTTTATCCTGCTCCTGATCACCAATCCCCAGGTCCGGAATGAGACCTTTTTTGCCACCGACCTGCAAGTGTATACTCAAGGGCAGGTTGTATCATACATTGCGGACGCGATTGGGATAAAAACCAAGCGTATCATCATTCCCCAGTTTGCCGCCGGGATTGCATTCAAAAGCGGTGATATTTTAGGCAAACTAACGCATAGAGCTATGGTGATGAATTACGATAAATATCAAGAGATAACGGCTGAAGCTTGGCTGGCAGATAATTCCAAAGCGATCAAGCTTCTGGGATGGAATCCCTCCCCTCATATGCCAAAACTGATCGAGGAAACCTATCAATGGTATCTCTCCAACGCCTGGCTCTGATCGTAGCGTTGACTACCACGCTGGGGCTTTATGCTCAGAGTGATCCGCAGGCCGATCCTGCTGCGGATAGTGCCCCTTTGCCAATAGAGCAAGAGCCATCTCCAGCAGCCGATAGCCTTGGTTATCTTCCCGAAGACCAAAACCTTAAGGAAGTTGACCCCTTTGCCGATATTCACCAGGAAGATGTAATCGCTTATATAGATGAGATCAGGGAAGTGGATTTTCCCCAAGCCAGCCTTTTTGATAATATGCAATATCCCTACAGTATGTCCTCATACCGTTTAGGTAGTGATTTTACCGGCTTTCAACCCAATGCTGTAGCCATCAAACGGCAGGGTTTTACTTTACCTGATAGCTATTATCAATCCTGGCTCTATCTGGGCTATCTCTCCCAGTTTTATAGCTTTGAGCAGGAGATTATGGCGCTGGATGCCAGACCTCGGGCTTATGAGCATCAGGTTAGTTTGTCGCGTCTGGAAGGAGCCTTGGGGGATTATGACAGCCGCTATGCCCAAGGTAGCTTTGCCAAGGGGAGTATCTTTGGCTTGGAAGGCAGCAGTATGCAATTTGATTACCGCCTGTTCAATGGTTATTGGGTGGATTTTGACAATAGCGGAAATTCAGTAAGACAGTATCTTGGATATCGTTACAAAGATCTCACCTTTGCTGTTGATTATGCTTCCTATCAGAAAGAAGGAGGGTCCTACGAATTAAATCCCGCTTATTGGCACTTAGGCAATTTCCGCATAAAAAACCGCTATTCCCAGCTCGTTGCGCAAATCTCTCATCCCTGGCTTACCCTGAGCCTGGCAAATTTTCAGGAGCGCATCTCCAGTGCATCTTTCTCACAAAGCTGGAAGACAGAATCCTGGCACGTCGCAGCTGAGAAGGAGCTTATCCTTCCCTTGAGCAGGCTGGATTTGCGCTATGAATACCGGGACCTTACCCGAAACTACTCTCCTCCCAGCCCGGGCTTTGAGAATGAGTACCGGCAGCAAAGCAGCCTCGATTTTCAGCATTCCTCGTTTGCAGATTTGAGTCTTCAGGCTCAAGCTTTTGATTGGGATAAATATAAAACCTGGCTGGAACTCAGCAAAGCATTCGGCCCCTTTAGCCTGGGCGTCTATAGCCGCATGAATCATGGCCAACATGACGCCACCCTCGAAGTCACATCGCCGCTTGACGCGACCCTAATCCCTGCTGTTGATATCTTTTGTGCTCAGGAGAATGCCCTGGTAACCGGACTCAATTATAGAGGACTGAAACTAAAGCTTGCCTTGGGCCGGGGAGAAGAACACCAGCAATCTGCTCAAGAGCTCAAGCCAGAGCTTTGGGTGCTGCATTTATCCGGAGCCTTTGACAAAACTTTTGGCGCTTGGCGCTTCAAAATAAATTCCGGATGGAATTATCATGAATATGATCCCTATCTGGTGGCTGCTCCGGAATTTACTTTTTTCAGCGAACAAAGAGTCCTCCTGGATCTCAAGCATGACAACAACCTACAAGCGGGATTTGCCCTGCAGGGACATTCGGAGTACTATCTCCCCAATGCCGTTAACCCATATTTGATCGAAGCTTCTACCATGCTGGATGCCTGGGTCGGGGTCAGAATCAGCAAGCTCTTTGACTTCACCGTGACTGTGAAAAACCTTCTTTCCACATCGATCTATGGTCTCTATCCGATACCTCAATCGCTGCACGCCAATCTGCGCTGGTTTTTCATCAACTAAGCGGCTTGCATGGTTGCGGGATAGCGTCTCATAACCCTAAAGAATTATCCTTTTCAGATTCATATTATGGAACACTTTTTGCATCTCAGATAAACAACTAATTGGGAGGACCGATGAGAAAACTTTTTTTAATGCTAAGCATAATATGCATAAGCCTGTTACATGCCACAGCAATTGAGCATTTTCAGGATACCGGAAACGGGATCAAGGCCCGCTTTGAGAATCTTCGTACCAGTCCCTTTGAACGGGCGGAAGTAGACCCTGCCGAAGCGGAAGATGAATTTCCCGATACCCCCATGATTTCCCGCAGCTTTGCTTTTCCTTTTGAAAGTGCAGAACTCATGGTGAATCAGATGAATTGGCGAGTTTTTTCCAAGCAGGGAGAGTATCTTCGCACTATTAGTGAGATAGATGAATCTGCCGTACAGCTTAATCCACCCTTTGTTTTCAGGGAAATGCGCGGCTTTACTATGCGCATCCAGACTCAAGTGGAGACCGATACGGAGATTTTCACTCTGCAAACTCTGGATGTAGATATTCAGGGTACGGGATCAGTTCCTTATCCGCAGAGCCTTTCCCCTGCTTTTATCGATGCATACAAGGATTTAGCCGATAACTGGGACAGTTCTTATCTGAGAGATCTCCCCCTATCCAGGCCTAAGATGCTCATCATCAGCCATGCGCCTTTGGCCGATTATCAGGCTGATTTCATTCGCTGGAAACGTGCCCTTGGCTTTGAGGTATTTGTCCTGAATAAAGCCGATGCCGGCTCCAGTTTGCAAGAGCTCCGGGATAGCATCCACGATCACTATCTGATGCATCATTGTGATTATCTTCTGCTTTTTGGGGATACCTCGGGTAACTATAGCATTCCCACAAATTTCTTTCCCTCTCCGGAATATGCGGAAAACGATGCCGATGATCAATATTATACTCTTTTGGAGGGAGATGACTATTTCCCGGAGATGCTGGTAGGACGCTTTTCGTTCAACGATGTGATGGAGTTTATCTTGATGACAACCAAGACGATCAGCTATGAAAGAGAACCCTTTATGGGAGATGAAGGGGCGTGGATGAAGCGCGGTTTGGCCATTGCGGGAAACTATGCCGAAGGCAATCTCAGGCCCACCACTCCGGTTTGGATGAGTCGCTGGCTGCAAGAAAAAATGCTGGATTTTGGTTATGCTCAGGTAGATACCGTATTCTATCCGCCCAGCTATCCCGGCACTGCCTCCATTATTCAATCCATCAATCAAGGCGTGCAATTGATCAGCTATCGGGGCTGGGGTGATGCTAACGGATGGCACTATCCCAGTTTTCATATCCCAGACCTGGCAAATACCTTCAATGGCGCCAAAATGCCGATTGTATATTCTATCGTTTGTAATACGGGAGACTTTGCCAATACGGTGAATCCTTCCTTTGGAGAAGCCTGGATGAGAAAGGGAACCACCGCGAGTCTGGGAGGTTGCGTGGCCTTTGTGGGCCCCTCCGACCTACACACCAAAACCCGGTTGAATAATACCATTGCCAGCGGAGCTTACCGCGCTATTATGGATTATGGCGTAAGAGGTTTTGGAACCTCTGTTCTCAAAGGCAAGATCGAATTGTATCGCAATTTCCCCAACGACCAAGACCCCGGTGAGTACGTCCCCTTTTACTTCCACGTATATAATATCCTCTCAGATCCATCCATGAATATGTGGATATTGGAACCCAATGTCATCACAGCAGATATCATCGAAGGCGGGCTCAGTTTCGCCCAATCCGCTTCTCATATCCGCATCAATGCACCGCATCTGGAAGGTGCTATGGTCTCAGGGAGCAAGGATGGCGAAAACTTCACTTATGCCAGGATTGTGGATGGCATCGCTATCTTGAATATCGATCCTGAGCAAGAAGGAGACCTTGATCTTACCGTATCCAAACCCAATTGGGTGCCTCTGGCGATAACCCTTACGGTAAATGATGAGACCGGAATCGGAGTCACCGCAAACAGCGCAGCTGATCAAATGATCAATCCCAATCAAACTATCGCCGTAAACATCACCGTAAAAAACTACTCTGCAAATGACTACACTGGCATAAGCGCCGGGATCCAGGATTATGAAAACCTGGAGATTACGGCGTTGAATCCGGACCCCTTTGACCTGGCTCCACAAGCAACGCACACTCTGCAATTCTCAATCCAGGCCAATAGCAATATCCATCCTACTGATGTGATCAATTTACAGTTCTTTACCCAAAATCCTGCCAGCACACATCTCTTCCAACTTGCCGGAGGAGGTGCCAGACTCGCGGTTTGGAATCATACCGGAACTCTGCTTTTGGGAGAGACCTCTACCCTCACCTTTACCTGCGGCAACAATGGCAATACTATAATGCAAAATACGCAGGTAGTTGTAGAACCTCGCACCGAAGCTGCTACGATTTCTGCCACCCCCATTCAGGTGGGAGATGTCAATCCCGGTGAGGATGTTTACTTCAATGTAGATATCAGTCTCAAACCCGATGTATGGGATGGACGGAGCATTCCTCTGCGCTTTATGTTTACGGATGCAACCGGTTATGAGTGGATGAGCATCTATACCGTCACAGCTGGCAATCCCGGCAGTGATGATCCCACCGGCCCCTGTGCATACGGCTATTTTGCCTATGATGATACGGACTTGGGATACTCAATGGCGCCCGAGTATGACTGGTTTGAATTGGACCCCGAGCTGGGCGGACCCGGAAATCTCTGGTTAGTCATGGATGATGGGGTTTTGGAAGTTCCCTTACCCTTCAGCTTTAGATTCTATGGCGAGGATTATGATTCGCTTACCATCAGCTCAAATGGCTGGGTCTCCTTTATCCATACTGCGGAAAGCTATTTTAACAATCACTATATCCCCGCCGCACTCGGACCCTATGCTATGATCGCCGCTTATTGGGACGATCTCAAAGGCAAGAAAATCGGCGTAACCGAAACCGGTGCTGACATTTTTGCCGATATGCGTATCCTGTACTGGTATGATGAGCTGAATAACCGCTTTCTCATACAATGGAATGAAGCCTACAATCAATACACCATCCAGGCCGGCGACGATGCCTCTTTAGAAAAATTCCAGATCATCCTCTATCCCAAGAATAACGTTGACGGCGATATAGTGCTGCAATATCACACGGTTGATAATCCTGCTGTTTCCGGAAACTACTGCACCGTGGGCTTGGAAGATCACAATCAGCTTGAGGGATTGACCTATACTTACTGCAATTTCTATCCGCCCACTGCAGCAGTTTTGGCAGCAGGACGCGCTATTAGCTTTACTACTACAGCTCCGGATAGCTATGTCAGCAATGAAGATAATATCGCTCCGGTCCCGGTGAGCAATCTGCGCAACTACCCCAATCCCTTCAATCCCAATACTACCATCGCCTTTAACAGCACCTCCAATACAGAGGCAACTCTGCATATTTACAATATGAAGGGACAACTGATCAAAAAACTTTATCAGGGAAAGATTACAACTGGTAATAATAGCTTTACCTGGGATGGCCGCGACGAAGCCGGTCATGCAATAGCCTCCGGACTTTATCTGTATCGTCTGCAAACCCCCTCAGCCAGCTATACCCGCAAAATGCTCATGATGAAATAAACCCTAATTCAAAGATAAATAGCCCATGCTCAAGCGTGGGCTTTTTTTGACCTTACCACCCTATCACATAATCCTTGACACCATACCCCGATTGATTATTATGACTACAGATCTTTCCAGCGTATAGGGGGTGAAATGGTTTCGACAGGGAATCAGTGTGGCAGAGATGCATGCCGGAGATGCCATCTTCTCCGTTAACAAGTGGCAAATGCAAAATAACTGCAAACGATAACATACTCTTAGCTGCCTAAGGGCGCTAACGTCCGCCTCATCCGTGCCATCGGGATGAGAACGGGCGTCGAAACAGTATGGCTGCTCAGATGTAGATCGCCGATATACATCTGTTAAGACTTTCGGCTGGGGCTTTGCGGGTCTGATTGTCTTTGCCGCAGAGCCTGAGACTTAAAGACAACTAAGCATGTAGATTCACTGTGGTGCTGTTCTTTGGACGCGGGTTCGATCCCCGCCACCTCCACCATTTATCCCTCAATAGCCTTCATCTGCTTTAGCAGGAAGAAGAGCATGCACGTATAACCAAGAGCGCAACAGCCCGACCCAGGGCGGCATTTTAGATAGCAATAGCGTTATGCGTTATCCGTTATCCGTTATGCGTTATCTTTAAGCGCCGATGGCACTAAACCTTCTCAACCATCTCAACCTTCTCAACCATCTCAACCATCTCAACCTTCTCAACCCTCTCAACCCTCTAAACCTTCTCAACCTTCTCAACCTTCTCAACCTTCTCAACCCAATTCTCAAGTCTCAATTCCCCCGGGTATCGTGATGCTATCTGATATGCCTGAGATTGGCCGCCCGGGGCTTGGGCTCTATCGCTCTCATTCCCTCTAGATCTCCTTATCCAGATACTGATAGCCCGGGATTTCCGGCAACAGCCCATCTTCTACCGCCCTTTTGACCCTGCGGCAGGGCAGATCCTGCTCGATAATCTGAGCTTTGGTAATGGTTTTCAGATCCACCTGAGCAGGATATTTGGCCTGCATAGCCCAAAGCATCTTT
>JARRCD010000088.1 GCA_029982875.1 Candidatus Cloacimonadota bacterium
GGCATGCTGAAAAAAGTTGGCATTATCTAATAAGGAGGATCAATGAAACCTAACAAGCTCGTGCAAATCAAGAATGTGGTCAGGGCTGATGCCTGCATCCAGTTCCTGATGAACCGACCCAAGACCGAGATGGTAGGTTTGGGCCTGATCTATGGCAGGCCCGGCCTGGGCAAGACCACATATGCCAGTCGTATCGCCTTTATGCGAGGTTACATCTATATGCGGCTGGAATCGACTACTACTCCCAAGTCCTTCGCGGTCGATCTCATGACCGCTCTCTACCGCCGCTTCGGACTGGGAGATTATATCCCCAGCGGCACCACCAACAACATCTTCAAATACTGCCTGAAGCTCCTGGATGAAAATCCGGAGACAGTAATCGTGATCGATGAGATTGACTATGCCTTCAAGCATGACCGGCTTTTAGGTGCCATCCGGGACATCGTGGATGTCACCCTCACCATCGTGGTTCTGGTCGGGATGCAGGACGCCCGGAACAAACTGGCTGCAATCAACCGCCACTACTTCGACCGCTGCAACTACTTCTACGAGTTCACGAAAGTGGGCAAGGACGATATTCGTAAGATCGCCAAGGAAGTGATGGAGATACCGGTGGATGAGTCAGTGGTAACCAAGATCGACTTCAACTGCGGTGGTAACCTCCGCAGAGCGGTTAAGATCATGTACATCATAGAGCGGGCCAAGGCTACCAATCCCCAACTCTGTATCGCCGATCTCGATCTGGGGAGAGATCTATGACCGCCAGAGAACTCGTATTGAACTTCGTTAACCAGTATCGCAAGCCCTTCGATGTGCCCCTGATCGTCAATATGACGGGACTGGAGATCGAGGAGATTGAGCCTATCATAACCGAACTGCTGAAGGACAAGACTATTAAGTTAGCCAGCAACCGGGAGCCCATCTATGGCCGCAGTAACCGCTTTAACACAACTTTGGACAAGCAGTTGCGAGCGCACTGGAACTTCGATCCCAAGGCAGCCCTGGCACTTCTCAATCTGATCGAAAAACGCAGTTTCACTTCAATCAGAAGCATCGCAGAAGCCTTCGGCAGAAGCCGTCAGTGGGTCTTCGTCTATCTGGAAGCCCTGGCCTCGGCAGGTGTGATAGGCGTTAACCAATATGGTTACTGCGTGTTAACCAAGAAGGACGTCGGCAAGGTAGGCATCAGGATCAAGCGTGGCATCCTCAAGGAACTGATCTCCCACTGTGCCGAGTTACGTAAGCAGCAGAGACAGCAAGCTAAGATGGATACCTGGCATCTAAAACTGGAAAGCCCTGAGCCGCTTGAAAAGGAGATGGAAGCCTTTAATATGATAATTCACACAGTTATGGAGTGCCTGGGCTTCAATAGAACCCCGTATCAAAAATAGTCAGCCAGTTTTTCTGTACCAAGTTTATAATAGGGGCAGAATAGAATTTTTGGGAGAAGATATGCATACCGATCTTATTCAATGCTTGGAGGAATACAGCTCCATCAAACAAAGAAATACGGCTCACTGTGAAGAATCCTCAGTTGATAAGAGATCTGAAGATTTGGGGCTTCTTCCTAATCACGGCAAGACAGCCAACCTTACCATTGGAAAATCAAATCATTGCATTCAAAATAGTCTGCTCCGCAAACTTATCCGGCATAAGGAATTGAAAGCTTATTGCCTAGAATCCAATGACCTGTCTGTGATCTCAGGGATCTACCAACAAACCAGGGAGAACTATGATCTGGATTACTCAGTGAGGGACATTCTTGGTTTCCTGCCAAGCCCGCAGGCCAATCTGAAAGCTGGATTCGATTATCTGATTAGCTTGGTAGATCGTGGGATCCTCAGCTTCTCCTTTCCCCCTGATCACGACTTCCACACCAATCTTGCATCTTTGCTGCAAGGTCAATACCGCCTTAATGGATTGTTATGGAACATTTTGCTTGGCAAGAAACCATTAAAGTGCTGCGTTGCTATCCTCAACAAGGGATATAAAGATAGTGCCGACCCGCTTGAAGTTGTTTGCGATGCGCTGAGCCATCTTTTCAACCATTATCCTGAGCTTAGGCAGGAACCCAGAGTTGCGGAAGGCGTCTATTACGGTAAAGTGGTGAACCGGATACTGGATATTGCCCTTGATAAGATATCCAGTTTACCCTCAGACAATTCGCTCGGAAGATTTATCACTGCCCATAAACTTAATCCTTTCTGGCAGAAGTCCCTATATATGATCTATTTTCATCAGACCAGGCTAAATGTTGAACTGAGTATTCTAGCTCTAGCTACTTTAATCACCGAAAACAAATCTGATCTTCAGCAAGCAGTTAAATCTGTTGCCCGAAAGAATCTCCTTCAGCATGAAGGTTTGCTTGAGTATCCAGAGCCAAGCATATATCGTAACGATCTTTCCCTGAGTGACGCGGCATTAACGGAATTAACGGATACTTCCACTGGAAAGGTTTTTAACTTGGCAACTACTATTTCTGACTCAGCTTACTTTAGCATGATTAAACCACGTCAGATCATGGATCAACTGATATTACCAGCACATACTCTGGAAAGTATCAAGGCGATTGTAGCGCGCTTGACAAACCCTCGTAAGGATGAGTTAGTGCAATGGGGCCTAATGGGGGCATCTCTTACCGATGATGTATCTGTCCAGCAGGGTTGCATCATTCTGCTCCACGGAGAGCCGGGCACAGGTAAAACCTTCATTGCCGGAGTGATCGCCAACGAACTGAACCGATCTCTGCTGATGATCAATGCCAACAACATCCGTGACATGTATTATGGCAGCACGGAAAAGCGAGCCCGGGCTATGTTTAAAGAGATGCGTCAAATAGCAGCGGAAGTGAATCCCGTCTTTCTGCTCAATGAAGGCGACCAGCTGATCCACAAGCGTGGAAATGATCTGGAGCGTTCTGCAGATGTAACCGAGAACGCCATCCAAAGTATCTTTTTGGAAGAGATGGAAAGCTTTCCAGGTATCTTGATCGTAACCTCGAACCTGGCACAAAACCTTGATCCCGCAATGAGTAGACGCTTCCATTACAAGCTGGAGATTCCCGCCCCGGATGCCGCCTGTCGCCTTAAACTTTGGCAGATCCACCTTCCTGAAAGCATACCTGGAACACCTGAGCTGGATCTGGAGTCACTTGCCCAGGAGTTTCCTTTCACTGGCGGCCAGATCAGTTTAGTCGTCTTGAATGCCTGTCATGAGGCCTTTACACGTGGACATCAGGCTAAACTGTGCATGAATGATCTCTACAAATACGCCAGGCTGGAGCTAGGTTCCAGCTTTGAATCTAAATCCAGAGCAGTAGGTTTCAGATGATTTCGCCCACGTATGCGAAACTTGACAAAAAACACATAGTTTCAATAGTGTATTTTATGAGGATTGTATGGGATTTCGTTGGCGAAATACCCCCTGCAATCGGCCTGAAATGATTACAAAGCTAAGGAGATAGTATGATCATTATAGCATTAGCAAGGCGGGGTGGAAGTCTTGAAATCAAATATCTATCTCTAGGCATCACACAATTCAGTGAGAATCGATGGATTGGAACAAAAAGACATGGATGCATTGCAAATCTACCCATTACCAAATAGGAAATATATCTAAACCAGTAATAACATGGTCAAGGAGCATTAGGAATGAACACCAATAAGCCCACTAAGCAGGAAGCGCAGGTAATCGAGGAATTGGAAGAAAAGGCTGAAGAGCTGTATGATGATGAGGAATACGAACAGGCAGTTGAAACATACAGGAAAGCAGCCGAAATGGGAGGGAGTTACGCTCAATACTCTCTTGGTTTCTGTTATAAAAACGGACAGGGAGCGGAAGAAGACCTTGAAGAAGCTATGAAGTGGTATAAGATAGCCGCTGAGAATGGTAATGAACAAGCGATGTTTGAGCTGGCTTTATGCTTGTTTGAGGAATGTGAATATCGAACATCCTTTGACTGGTTTGCCAAGGCTGCTGAGGCCGGAGAGGATGATGCTTGGTATTATCTGGGATGGCTCTATTTTAATGGAGAAGGGCCTGAGTATAGCCCCGATAAAGCTGAGAAATGCTGGAGCAAAGTGACCAATGAAAATCAGTCCGATCTACAGTATAAGATTGGTCATTCCTATGATTGCTGGAGGAAAGCCAAGAAAGCCTGTGACGAAACCGAGCGTAATAAACGTTTTGAAAAGGCTGCATATTGGATGCAGTTGGCAGCCAACCATGGTAATGATAGTGCCAAAAAATGGTTGAAAGAGAACAAGGCGGGTGTTGCAGAAAGCTGTCAAACGGCTTCCGGACCAAGCGCAGAAACACCATCTTTTATGAACTTCTGGAATGCTCTGATAGAAATTGTTGATGGACATTCCTGCCTGGTGTTCAGTCCTGATTCAGACCTGAGTGGAACCACGCTTATCAGCAACGAATATCTCTACAAAGACTGGTTCTTCGTGTTCAGCTATTTTGAATCAAAGGGCATGCTGGTAAGCCTTGTCGTTGATACAGATAGCGCTAAGGATAACAATGCGATAGCAAACAAAGTGAACAAATATCTGAAGGGCAACAAAATCAGCACAAAGATACTTAACACCGTATCGGACGGTAAGGGCAGGACAGTAGTACTTGCAGTCGATGGTTTGGATGTAATGGATGCCACGACCTATGCCTCTGCTATAGAGAAGACCGTGGACTTCATCTCCTGGGTGGAAAGCGCCTGGGAAGAAATCGGCGACGCAATTATTCAAAGGCAAAAAGCCCCGCTTGTCAAGATCGAACCTGAGAATGGCAAGTCAGTTGAGTATAAGTATGATTGGGGTAAAAAGATACATAATAATGTTCTATTCAGATATGGCTCTCTTTTGATCGAGTCTGACATTTCCTTGAGAGATGAAGTTCTGGGGTCATACGCAAAAGATGGCAAATCTACCTGTATGAATGACTGGGAGATAGTTGACGAAGATGCCGGTGACAGCGTTTCTGAAGAATGGAGTTTCCCCGACGATGAGTTTGGACAAGAAGCAGAAGAAATGTATGAGGAAGATGGTGAAGACGGGTTGGAATCTCTCGGCTTGGAAGCAACCAGGGATATGATATTCTTCTATGGACCTCTGAATGTACAATTCATGGGCTTCCCTCTTGACCCTGGCAAGACGCCAAACCTGCAATGGAGCAAAGAGATGTATGCTCCCCCGCGGACAATTCCCAGCGATTTGTTTGAACCAGCGATTCAGCCCAGCAAACCCAAAACTGCGGAAGCACCAAACCCGAAACCGATCATCAAAGCAGTAGGATCAGACACCAAGAAAACCTCTGTATCAGTAGCTCCGTCAGGCTCCACCACCAAGCTGGATTTCTGGCAGGCTTTCAAGCCCTATATCGACCAGATGCGGCACACCGAGTTCAGTAAGGTCAAGATAAAAGACGACGATTGCCTGGACGCCAAACCCACGGTTATCCCGGGCGTTTACAACTCCATCCTGATGCGGGCGAGTAAGAAGCTCTTACGACTGGAGCTTTATATCGACACCGCCGAAGAAGCCAGAAACCTTGAGATTATCGACCATATTAAGACCAAAATGAAGGTTCCTGCAGCCCTTAAAGGCAGGATAGAATATGAACGCAAGGAAGGTAGAAGGGCGCAACGGGTTTGCGTATCTTTCCCAGACTTTGAGCTTTCCGACCGTTCCTGCTGGGCTGCATATATGCAGGATATTCTCAGTGTGGCTGATGACTTCTTTGATGCCTTGGAAGCCCAGATGCGGGAACTCATTAAACCATAACATGAAAACCTGAAAAGCAAAGATGGAGAATATACCTTGTGAGTATCATATTGTATATAATCGGTGGAGTGCTGGCCATAATAATAGTGTTGGCCGTAATTGGTTGGTTTGTGGAAGTTTATGAGTCCATCCGTAGTCTATTTAGAAGAAAAGGAGCGACCAATAGAAGAGCTGTTAACAAAACTGCAGAACCTGCAAACATGAAATCAGTAAAACCATCTAATGCTAACAATCAAAGCTCTTCTGCCCCAAGGAAACAGACTGACATCCTCCTTTCTGATCAACCAAAACCTATAAAAAGACAGCAAAACCCTGAGAGACCTGCTAAATATGTTCCGGTTACTTCTGCCCATCAGAAAGACGCGATCAACGGTAAAAAGAATCCGGATAGGGATACACCATTATCCAATCATCGATCAGGTGATCAACCAAGCAATCCGAAACCTGTTAGATATGTGCCTAGAGTTGATTCCCCAACGAAGGATAATCAACAAGGTATTGTAAAGCCCGTAAAGTACAAGCCAAAGCCCTGACTTGTAACATTGCTTACAGGACATCAATGTGTTAACGCATAAATAGGAGACGATATGAAAATCATATTGAGTCGCAAGGGATTTGACGGAACCTATGGTGGTTTCCCAAGCCCGATTTTTGAAGATGGGCGGATGATTTCATTGCCGATCCCAATCAATCACGATAAGGAGAGGTCGTTCACCTATAACGACCTTAGCCCCCAGGGAGTGAACCTGGGAGATTTACTCAAAGAACTTGGCAAGGTGCCAAAAGGGCCAAAAATTGGTAAAAAGGATCCAATTTACGTTCATTTTGATCCTGATCTCTATAATGATTCTCTTCCTCCAAACAATGAATTCAAAGCCCGCATGAAGGGATGGAAGGGTTTGTTTGGTACAGATCAGGCTGCGGCAGGGATTCTCTGCAACAAGGAGACAGGAGTCAAACCGGGAGACATCTTCCTGTTCTTTGGCTGGTTCAATCACATTATCGACGAAGATGGGAAAAGAGTTTATGACACCAAGAGCCAAGGATTTCACCAAATTTGGGGCTGGCTGCAGATAGGGCAGATTATCCATCTTGATAACAAAGACCAAAGGACTAAGGTTCCTGAGTGGGCGAGATACCATCCCCATTATCAAAACACTGATATGAGGAACAACGTCTTGTTTATCGCCAGAAACGAACTGACCTTGGATGGTTTCGATACTAAGGGTCTCAAGGGTTACGGAACACTCCAGCATTATCACACAAATGCCACCCTCACAGAGACGGACCCCAAAAAGAACAACAAGTACTATAACGAATTCCAAATCGGAATAGGCAAGCATGCATCGCCCAATGATGATATCAAGATCAGCCTGTGGAGATTGCCCTTATGGTTTTATCACCAAGACGTAACCAAGCGTCTGGGCTATCATAATAAGGATAATCAGAGGACCAAAGCCAGTTGGTTCAAAGATGATACCTACGCTTACATGAAGAGTACTTCCCCGGGACAGGAGTTTATCCTGGATCTTGATCATTATCCCGGTGCAGCGAAACAATGGGTTTTGGATACTATCACCTGTTACGGCCGCCAATAACAAAGCTCAACATTACAAGAAATATAAGGAGTTAAATATGTCAGATATCAAAGATCTGAAAGATTATTTCGAAGCCCTGTGTTCCCTCGCAGATAAATACGATCCGGATTTCCGTAAGCACATATCCGACGACTTGCTAATGTTTTGTTTGTACATCATGGCTGCTGATAGTAAGTTAACTGAGCAAGAGATTCAATTTTTCGCTGAATTGACTGGTAAATTGTATAAACCGGAAGGAATTTTGATGTTGATGCAATCGATTGATTGGTCTGAGTATGGGACAACAATTCCAGGCTTTCTAAATTTTACCATAGCGTTGGATCAGGAAAGTGGTTCAGAATTCGATGACAGTATTACCAAGGAATTTCTGGGTAACCTTATCCTATTGGGTGAAGCACTGGCCAGGGTGGACGGTGAAGATAAATCTGAGATGGATCGAGTGCGAAGTTACATGATGTTTCTATTTGAAGAAGCGATCGGGCGAATCAGTGGCGATGAGGGCAAAACCAAGAAAGGGAAAAGCTCTCAGAGCGGCCATGCCAAGCCAAAGGCACAAGCCAAATCCCAATCTGTGGCAAAACAGGATACATCCCAATCCCAGTCTGGACCCAAGGATGGAAACTGGATTCCCATGCAAGAGCACATCCCCACAGGCAATTTCCTGGATGATGTGTTCAGGGATAAACGCTTGACCCATGAAGACAGGGTAAAGATATGGGAACAATTGATTGGTGACAGCTTGCCCTGCATCAACATCACGGATCTACAATTTAAACAACCAGCCTGGTTTGGTGTCGACTGCGCAGATATAAGCATCAATAAGATCTATGATACTGGCTCGACCAAGACTAACAAACCCATATACTACTATGCAAGTGGAATTGCCAGTACATCATTAGAAAGCGGTGAAATGTTAGTCCCTGCTGGTTTGCTTATAATGCATGGAGGCATTGTTATCGTTCAAGAATCAGGTGGTCAAATGATCGGATGGGATAATATCCGCGAGATCCATGACGACGGAGAAGATGGCATGTATGTGTTTTCTGCTCTTTCTTCAGATGTTGATTTTGGGGGTGTTGAAGCTAATAAATTTAAGATTAATCTAGTTCTAATGGATATAGTGGAAAGAACTTTAGACTGCGTCGGGGAAAATGATTATTACGAGTTTTACTTCCCCAAAAAGTCCTTTTTAAAGGGAATCACAGTCCCCACTCATAATGAACTTACCGCTCTGATCAAACTTATCAATAGAAGAATTGAGCAAATCGAGCCTGACAGAGGTTCACCAAGTCTGACCGAGAATCCGGCTTGGTATACGGGTCTTAACTATGAGGAAACGCATATTGGTGATACCGTTAAAAAGTATAATGTAATCACTCTCTGTGAGGATTACCTTCAGAACAAAGGTACCAAACCGGGTAAAACCGATAAATCCCAGCCTCCCAAACCAGACAAACCAGCCAAGCAAGCAGAAAAGAAAGCGGAAGCACCCAAGCCCAAACCAGCCGCTCCCCAACCCGCAAAGAAAGCATCCGGAGCTGTTTCTATCCCCACCACCGGTCCCACTACCAAGCTGGATTTCTGGCAAGCTTTCAAGCCTTATATCGACCAGATGCGGCACACCGAATTCAGCAAGGTTAAGATCAAAGACGACGACTGCTTGGATGCCAAGCCCACCGTGATTGTGGGAGTTTACAATTCCATCCTGATGCGTGTAAGTAAAAATCTCTTACGTCTGGAGCTCTATATAGATACCGAAACCGAAGCCGGAAACCTGCAGATCCTGGACTATATCAAGGCGAAGATAAAAGTCCCCTCCGCCCTAAAAGGCAGAATAGAATACGAACGCAAGGAAGGCAGAAGGGCGCAACGGGTATGCGTCTCCTTCCCCGGTTTTGAACTCACCAACCGTTCCTGCTGGGGCAAGTATATCACCGAGATCATGAGTGTGGCGGACGACTTCTTTGATGCCGTGGAAGCTCCGATGCGTGAGCTGATATCCGGGAGTTAGTAATATGGCTGATGACCTACCCAATGGTCCTGTGAAATTCAAGCCGGTAAAGACCTCAGTTGCAGCCGAACCGGAAAATCATCAGGAAAATGCGAACCAATCTCATGATGCCACGCCTCAGTTTCGGGCTGTAAATCCAGCCGGGGAAAGCAATAAAAGTGCAAGTTCTGCAACCAGACAAGAGACTAACACCAATCCGCGATTCAAAGCCGTTGCTTCCAGAGAGGATGCATCAAAGCAACCAGAAATCAGAGGCTCTGACAACAAGCCTCTCTTCAGGCCAGTTAATCCCGGGAGCACATCTTCAGACTCTGGAACCAGACCATACTCAAACCAATACTCGGACTCACTAGGCCAGGACGAGGAGTGGAAAAAAGAACTTACCTCATTTCTAACCATCGTGCGGTGTCTGGCATATATCAAATCGCGTGAGTTGACGGAAGCGTTGGGAGGAGGCAAACCGGCACTACCAATTCAGGATTCAAATCCTAGCCAACCAGCTGCTGGCAGCAATATCAGCCCCAAAAACGGATGCGTAACACTGTTGCTCTGTTTGTTCCTGGGTGTATTGGGTGCTCACAGATTCTATACCGGATACATCGGTATGGGCTTCCTCTATCTTTTCACAGGTGGATTGTTTCTCTTCGGCTGGATCATAGACCTATTTAACATCCTCAGCGGCTTCTTTCGGGATAGCAAAAAGAGGCTGATCAAGTGGTGAGATTTAGAGTGTTTTACCTCCAATCTATTATCAATAAACCCATTAACTCCATAAGTCTCTCCTGATAAGATTTTGAACTCGCATTTGCAAAATCCACGAAACTAGATTTGCAAAAAGGTTGAAACTGGATTTGCAAAAACCTTGATACCGATTTGCAAAAAGGGTGATACTGGGGTCTCACACAAAAAAGCGATTTGCAACGAAAGTGATACTATTTGCAATTTCACTTGATACTCTATAACGGCGGTTAAAACCGCCGCCTATCATCTTGTCTCCTGATCCATATTGCTGGGATTATTTTGGATTTTCAGACTGGATTCCGTGTCAAGCACGGAATGACTAATGTTGCAGAGCTATTTTACCGCTGAAATGACTAATGCAGCGGCGGTATCTTATGGATGACATGCAGAAGGAATGACTAATCTGGAAGGTGTATCTTCTATTGTCCCAACCGAACTTTACCATATTGAATATTTATATACCTGTACTGCAAGGACATAGCTATTATATGGGCACTACATGAGTTGACGTTTGGTGACTTTTCTGGG
>JARRCD010000006.1 GCA_029982875.1 Candidatus Cloacimonadota bacterium
GATTAAGAATTACTTGACAGCCAGGAAAGGGCAGGAAAAATGGTAACAAAAAATCAAGGAGGAAAAGCATGAAAGCTTATGTAAAAGCAGGAATTAAGGCCTTCTCCGGCATATCAGATAGCATCACGATACCCGAGGATCCCCCCCCTGAGTTCCGGAGGGACTCTTACGCTATTGAGTGCACCCACTTAGTTTGAGGGAGAGCCGTATTTGAGTGATCTTCTCTTATCTTGATATCCTGCTGGAGCAATAGGTTCAAGGTTTTATTGTGTAGGATTCTAATGCTATTATATTACTGCGTTAGGGGAAAAGGATGCCTGAACTTAGTAGGATCCGGAGATGGGTCCGGGATGAGTTCAGAGCTATGATAATGGGGATATAATGCAGATATCGGAAAAACATTGATAAGCTGCTACAACGTTATTGGCGAGGCTGGTCGCTCAAATTTTAGATTACAATAACTTGCGGATATGATTTCTGAGCTCCGCCTTCTCGTTTTCTTGCATCTTCTTAGGAATTGCAGTCATTGTGGTGAAGCTTCCTTCTTTCATTACTTCTACCCGATCTGATAAACGGATAGCCTCATCGATATCATGGGTAACCAAGAGCACGGTAAGCTCCAATCTCTGAACCACTTCCGCCATCCAATCTTGCAAAGAGCTTCGGGTAAGGGCATCCAGATTGGCCAGGGGTTCATCGAGCAACCAGACTTTGGAGCCCGTCATATAAGTGCGTGCCAGAGCAACTCTTTGTCTCAAACCACCGGAAAGCTGCCAGGGTAGATATTCGGGATAATCTTCCAGGCCAAAGACAGGTAAAAGCTTTTGTGCGCGCGCTCTTGCCTGCGGGATATTGATGCCTTGGATGCGGCAGGGAAGCAAGATATTGTCGATAACTTTCAACCAGGGAAAGAGCAGGTCTTGCTGGGGCATATAGCCCAAATATCCAGTAGAGCCCGTAATAACTTCTCCGCGATACTGGATTTCCCCACGATCCGGCAGAGTAATCCCGGCCAGAAGTTCCAGCAGAGTGGTCTTGCCACAACCGCTTGAGCCCACGATGCTGACAAATTCTCCTTGCTTGAGCTCAAGGTTGATATCTTTTAGCACAGGGCAGATTAGGCCTTTGAAAAGGAAGGATTTGTAGATAGCAGTGGCGGTAAGGATGTTTTTCAAGGCGTCAAGTATTCGTTTGTGTAGGCATCGCTTACGGAGATTGGTTCTTGGATCAGTTGTGCATCGCTCATCCAATTAGCAAAACCGTACCAGACGTCGTTACTTTGATATCCCCAATACTCGGCATCAGCTTGGTATTGCCCGGCCAAATAAGCCATGCTGAGCTTTACTTGATCCGGATTCAGCTCGGGCACGTGTTTGATGAGTATATCTGCGGCTTGTTCGGGATTGCTGATGCAGTATTCATAGCCTTTCTTCACTGCCGTGAGAAAGGCTTTGGCAATATCAGGATGTTGTTTCAGGTAAGCTTCACTGCTGATGAGTACTGGAGTGTAATAATCGAAAACGGGATTGAGTTCTCTTAAGGGAATATAATTGATCTTTATGCCGCGTTGTTCCGCTATCACCCCATCCCAGCCATAGTAAATCCATTCGAAATCAGCGTCTCTGCCGATGGTAGAAAAGAAGTCATAAACTCCGGAGACAATTTCCACCTGATCGAGGCTGGAATCATATTGCTGCATGACGTTTTCGAGAATAGCCAGCTCTGAGGGACTATCCCAGCTGCCATAACGTTTGCCGGCAAAATCCCGGGGAGAGGTGATTCCGGATTCTTGTAATGCGGCAAAACCTGAGGTATTGTGCTGGATTACGGCAGCGATGGAAACGAGCGGAATGCCCTCACTGCGAGCGCGAATCACGTTTTCCTGGTAGCTTACCCCAAATTGACTTTTGCCGGTTGCTACGATCTGATCTGTAATGCCTTGTCCTGGTTGCTGAATCTCAACTTCCAGATTCTGATCTGTAAAATACCCCAATTCCTGAGCTACATAGATACCGGTGTGATTGGTATTGGGAGTCCAATCCAGGGTAATGCTAACCTTGTCCATCGCACTTTGGCTTTTACCGCAAGCGCTGAGGCAAAGCAGGATTATGATGCTTGCAATCGCTATTGTCTGTTTCAAAGTATTCTCCTAAGTCTGATATTAGATTTAAAGCTGTTATGCCCGAGGATGATATTGATGATGGGTCTCCACCAGCAAGCGTGTATCCACATGAGTATATATTTGAGTGGTATTGATACTGGAATGTCCCAAAAGGGTCTGCACAATTCTCAGATTTACTCCAGCTTCTAAAAGATGGGTTGCAAAAGAATGCCGGAAGGTATGAGGACTGATCTCGTGCTTTATGCCAGCTTCGAGGCAAGCCTGTTTGAGAATTTTCCAAAAACCCATCCGGGAGAGTTTGCCTCCCAGCCGGTTGAGAAATAGATAATCGGATGTCTTTTCTTTGAGCAAGCTCTGGCGATGCACCTTCAGGTAAGTATCAATGAGAGGATCGAGGCTTTTAATATATGGCACATACCGCTGCTTGCTGCCTTTGCCACGTACCAAAATCATATCCTGTTCGCGACGCAGATCGTGAATGGTGAGTCCCAGTAGTTCTGAGATTCGCACCCCAGTGGCATAGAGCATTTCCAGCATAAGTTTATTGCGAAAATTGAGGCTATTATCCATGGGCAGAGAATCCAGAAGCTGCTTCATTTCTTCTACCGAGAGGGTATCGGGCAGATAATTGCCGATCCTGATCTTCGGCACCAAGTCAAAATCCAGCTTGATGGGATAGTCATTGACCAATAAGTAATCAAAGAACTGCTTGATTGCCACACGTTTGCGAGCCATGGAACTCTCTTTCAAGCCCAATTCCTGCAAGACTGATAAATACTGAACCATATCTTCGGGCCGACAGTCCTCAACCGGGACCGATATAAATCCAAAAAAATCCTCCAAATCCCGCTCATAGGCCTCAATGCTATTTGCTGCCAAGCCGCGCTCTACTTTGAGGTGATAGAGAAAAGCTTTGAGCAGAGCTTTTTGAGTGCCGTCAATTTCCGCTTTGATAGTTTGGTGTTTCTTTGGTGATGCGCACATCGTGGGGATGAGATTCCTTTAGTCCTGCCGAACTAATTTCAATAAATTCAGCATTTTGGCGTAAAGCGGCAAGGTCTTTTGCTCCGAGATAGCCCATCCCGCTGCGTAAACCCCCTACCAATTGATAGATATAATCCTTAAGCGGCCCCTTGTAAGGCACCATGCCTTCGATTCCTTCCGCCACGAGTTTGTCGCTCTCGGAAGCACTTTGGAAATAGCGGTCTTTGCTTCCCCGTTGCATGGCACTAATGGAGCCCATGCCGCGATAGCTTTTGAATCTTCTGCCATTGTAGATGATAGCTTCACCCGGACTCTCATCACAGCCGGCAAAGAGCGAGCCAATCATCACGGCGGCTGCACCTCCGGCAATCGCTTTGACGATATCACCAGAGTATTTCACCCCGCCGTCTGCTATGATGCCAATTCCCGCCTTATCGGCTTCACGAGCACAATCCATCACTGCAGAGAGTTGTGGCACACCGATTCCCGCCACTACTCTGGTGGTGCAGATCGAGCCGGGCCCTATCCCCACCTTGATCGCATCTGCCCCGTTATCAATCAGGTATTTACAAGCTTCAGCCGTGGCCACATTGCCTGCCATAACCTCAACCTGGAGCTGAGCTTTAACCTTTTGCAGGGCTGTCTGGATATTGATATGATGACCATGGGCTGTGTCTATCACAATAAGATCCACCCCCGCATGAACCAGCTCTTGCGCTCGCTCCAGATAGTCTCCTGTAACGCCTATGCCCGCTGCTACAAGGAGACGGTTCTTGCTATCTTGCACAGCTGCGGGATAGTTTTGCCGTTTCATGATATCACGCACGGTGATCATGCCTTTGAGTCTGCCTTGAGGATCACTGAGCAGGAGTTTTTCGATTCGATTCTCTTGTAATAAGGCGATGGCATCATCCCAGTCCACGTTTTCAGGAGCCGTGATCAATTTGGGTTTGGGTGTCATCAGTTCCCGGACCGGGCGATTGAGGTCTTTTTCAAAACGGATATCGCGATTGGTAAGGATGCCTACCAAGCGATCATTTTCCACAACGGGGAATCCGCCAACCCGATATTTATTTTTTAGTTCTAAGACTTTGGCCAGATTATCATCAGGAGATATGGTATAAGGTTTTGAGACAATCCCGCTCTCCGCGCGTTTCACCAGATGCACTTGTGTAGCTTGTTCGGAAATGCTCATATTTTTATGAATTACGCCCAAGCCCCCTTCCCGGGCGAGGGCAATAGCAGTATCTGCTTCAGTAACCGTATCCATCGCGGCAGAAAGCAGCGGTATCTTGAGAGTGATCCTGGGTGTGATTTGGGTGGAGAGCTCTACGTCTGAAGGCAATATTGTAGAGTGCTTTGGCAATAAAAGGACATCGTCGAAAGTGTAGGATTTGAGAATCTTCATAATAACTCCATATCTTCTATATACTCATCTGAGAAATCGCCTGACGCGAGATCACCTGACGGAATTTTGGCGAAAAAATACTATTGGGTTTGGTCTTGAGAAATTCCCGGGCCAGCTCAAGTTCGTCCTCCCGCTCCGATATCAAGGCCAAACTCAGCAGCTGAGCATATTCTGCAGCCAATTGATCTGAGAAATCATGCTCCAAAAGCATAGCTGCGCGCTCATTATCTCCCAATCCGATAGCCCATTCAATAGCCAAAAGCAGCAGTTCTTCATCCCCGGTTTCATCATACAGACTCTTCAAGCTATCTACTCCGGCGCTATTGTAGAGCTGTAACAGCCGGATACTCTGCGCAAAAGTGCTTCGCTGATTGTCCTCCATATTGATGCTGAGCATATTGAGGTAGATGATGTCATTGGCAAAGTCTCCACCGGGATGATGCAGCACAAATTCGTGCATCAAAGAATCTGCCAGCTCACTTTGATTTTGCATAAAGGCAGACAAGAACGACAGATAATCGCGCTTTTCCAGCAACTCGGGTATCTTGACCCTGGACAAAGATTCAGCCGCATCCTGATAATCCAGATTCAAGATGGAAAGCTTGGCTAAATCCAAATCCAATTCTTGATTAAGCTGCGCCTGAGTGCTGTATTCTTTGGCTTGGCGCATTGTGGCCAGCACTTTATCCAGCTCTTCTCCTCGGGCCAGGTCGTTTTCTGCCTTAAGCTTCCGAATGTTTACATTGAGCCGATTGCGTAGATTGAGAGGGCTCTGACTCCAGAATGGATCATCCATCAGTTCTTGTAAAACTACAGCAGATGAATCATATAGGGCTTCCTGGTGAAAGATGCGCGCAATCTCATAACCATAAGTAAGCCTCTGGAGAGCTTGAGGGCTATTTTCGGCCAAATAGCGATTGGCAATCCGCGCCAATTCATAGTGTCCTTGCTTGAGTTGTTCCCGAGCAAAATCCCGCATATAGGTTAGCGGTAGCTCTTTGTATATTTCCAAAGCCTCGCGATTGCGATTCAGCGAGAGCAGAGCGGCAGCATACAGCTCGTTGATAATATCACTTTCACTATTAAGCGCGGCAACTCTCATGATCTCTATCAAGCTGCTATCTGCCTGGACTATGCTCTTGATCTGATTTTTGATATAGAGATTTACATTTGAGCTATTTGCCATATAGGCCAGATACTCAGTAAGAGCCTGAGGATATCTTTGCAATCGCATGGCAGCATTAGCTATCTCCATCGTAAATAGATTATCCCCCATGCTGGCTCTGGCTTTCTGATAGATCCTGATGCTGCTCTCATAGTGCCCGCGCCGCTCAAAGTAGGAGGCTATAAGTCGATATTTATTCTGATCTTGAGCATGTAGCATCAGGTATGATTCTGCCAGCGAAAAGGCTTGCTCCAGTTCACCTTGCATCACCAAAAGTTGAATGCGTTGCTCGGTATATACCTGTTCGGGAATTACCCTTTGGTATTTTGTGAGTAAAGCTTCCGCTTTCTCAGAAGCTGAAAGATTAAGATATATTTGCATAAGCTGGAGAATGGCATTCAAGTCGTCAGGATATTTATCCAAAATCTGCAAAAATACGGTTTCGGCTTGGTCGTATTGGCGTCTCACCAAATGCTGATTTGCTGCCTGAATCAAGATCTGCCGTTCATCATATTGAGCGATCAAGGGGAGAGAGAGCAGCATTATGAGTATAAATAAGATTATTTTGCGCATTATTCGAGCCCTTCCTGTAAGAGTTTGAGATATTCCATGATCAGTTGTTGATACTCACGAGGGTAGTTTTTAAAACCATCATCCAGCATCATAGCACGCCTCAGAGCATCATAATCCACCGCATCGGGTTGCTGCTCAGAAGGCAGACCCGTGCTGCTTATCGCCTTTCTGCGCTCGCTGGTATCACGCTTGGTAATGGAGCGTTGGGCATCCAAGAGCCGGCTCAGGATGTTCTCCTGTTGCTTCATCAGGTCTTGGTCAAAGCGATTTTGCCGCAGATTACGAGCCACAGCTTCCGCTTCTTCAATGATTTGTTTTAGGGCATTTCCTTGTTTTTGAGCCTCTGGGTCTTGCTGCAGAGCGCGTTTGAGATTCTCCGCCAAACGCTGTTGATCTGCGGCTAATTTTTCCACCTGTTCTCGCATTCCGGCGTCCATCCTGCCACCTTGTGCCTGCATTTGCATCATCAGCTGCTCGGTCAGCATATTCATCGCCATCTGTTCTTGTCCCATTTGTTCCAGCATCTGCATCAGCGATTGCATGCCGCCTCCGCCCCCACCGCCGGAGGAGCTACTCTGCAGAGCCAGCATGAGATCGTAGGCCATTAAATTGAGCCCTTTTTGGACCTGCTCCAGCTGCCTGTTAATGCTGGGAGTTCTGCTTTGTCCCAAGCTGCCAAAGATATCGCGGTAGCCCTTATTTGTATCGCTTATGTCTTCATAAAACCGCGGAGGTAGGATCATGCTCACCTGTGGTTTACTAAAGAGCTGATTGAGTGAGATTTGCATCCCCTCATAGGCTGCGATCAGATCTGGGACGATGGGATAGGGATCGTTTTCATAGCGGGATTTGATCTCTTCGTGGTTCTTGGAAAAGATCAGCATTTCCCGCACTGCTTGTTCAATTGCCTGCATCATGTCTGCTTGAGAGCCAGAGCTCATCGATTGTTTCATCTCGGCAAGTTTCAGGGTAAAGCGCCGCAATTTTTCCATGGCTGCACTTTGGGCTTGCTGAGACTGAGAGCGATTCCCTGATTTTAAGGCGCTTTCCGAGCTTTGCATATCCTGATCAGCCCGGCTCGATTGCATGTCGCTGAGCAGGTCTTCCAGCATTTTACTTGCTTTGGGATCGGCTTCCAGCTGCTTTTGCAAGGACTGCAATTCTTGCATCAGGTTATCGTATTTTTCCTTAATCTGGCCTTGTTCTTCCGCCAATTTATGATCCTCAGAAGCAGCATCAGCGGTTTTTTCACTCAGGGCTTTTTGCATCTTTTCTATTTCTTCGGATATCTGCAGGGCTTTTTGTACTGCCTGTTCATTTTTAATGCTCTCCAAAAGCGCCAGCGTCTGTTCAATCTTTTGCGCAAAGTCTTCCATCGAAAACTGGAAATCTTCCATCGCTTTTCGGAGGTCTTCCGGACGCACATTTTGCATGGCTTCCTGCATCCGGCGCATGGCTTCATTGAGTTCTTCTGTGGCTATCTCCTGCATCAACTCCTGGATCTTCATCATTTTTTGCAGCGTATCCTGAGAAAGAGTGCTATTAGCTTGCATCTTGTCGATTAATTGTTGATAGTTATCGGCGATGTTTTCTACTTGTTCAGCCAAATCTGCTTGTTTTTTCAGGATCTCCTCTAATTGCTTCTTATCTTCCCATTCTAATTCCGGATCCTTGAGAATCTCCCGCCGTTTTTGTTCAAAATCTTCTTGTAACTTCTTGCTTTCTTCCAGGCTGCTGCTTAGCTCATCCTTGCGTTGATTTTCCTGATTCTCGATCTCGGCATAGATTTCTTCAATCGAAGGAAAGCGTGCCCGATATCTGGAACTGATGCCTTTTTGCGGCTCGGGAGCGTTATCATAAATCTCTGCCCAATAGCTCACCACATCCCCGGGAAAGAGATCCAAAGAGCTCATATCCCAGAGATAATCTGTATTGAAGAGTTTGTTGCGAATCACACTTTGCAGCTCCACGATTTGGGGCTCTTTGGTATTGACCTGATAATGCAAGCTGGCATTGGCCAGACCAAAATCATCATCGGCACTTATGATAAGGGGAAGCATGAGGTTTTGATTCAAGGTAACATCTTCGCCGGGGAAAATAATCCTGATTCCCGGAGGATTGTCTGGCAAGATGCGGATGTGCTTTTCTTCAGGACGGGATTTTCGCCCCAATTCATCTTCGAGTTCCATATACCACTGAGTAGGCTTTTGTAACTGCAATTGTGTAATAAAACTGGTCTCATCCATTCTGCTCAGCTCTTTGCGACTGGCATCTGCAAATACCATTGTTGCTTTAACCAGAGGGATGTTACTTTGAATTCTGAGATGGACCCGAGTACCAGGATAGGCTTCAATATTACCATAGCTCAAGCTATCCGTATAGGCCGGAATGCCTGTATAGGCAGGATAATCATAAGCAACCGACCAACGCCGGACGATAGGTTCGTCAAGTACAGTGATCCGGTAAATCGGACTTTTGGTTATCTCATTTTCGGCATAGTACTCGATGCTATTTTCCAGGCGTGAAAAGAGATAGCTATTCTGGGTCAAGCCTAATTCCCGCCATGCTTCTCCGATTCTGAAATAGAGCTTGTGCTGGAGTCTGGGATCAGGTTCCTCAATACGGATTAAGACCTGCTGATTCTTGCCGATTGTGATATTACCGGGAGAAAGCGTGATATCCTCTTTATATACTATTTCGGGAGCACGATTGGTATAAAACTGACTTAGCGCTACTTTAAAATCTGCTCGCAAAGCATACCAAAAACTCGTTAGAGCCAGCACCAGCAGCAAGATCAGGATGATCTTCTGCCTGCTATATACCTTGGGTAATTTATAAGTATTTGCCCTAAGGCGATCTGCCGCCGAATCAAGCAACGCAATACTGATTGGATTATCCTTCCTTTTCTGACCCAATTCCAGCGCATTTTGATATAGATCATCGCCAAGCCCATGCTGGACATCCAAAAAGCGGCTCACAATCCGGTAATCCCAAAGCTGACGATAAGCCTGCAAGATAATGTAGATGATCACAAGAGCCAAAGACACTCTGATAGCAATATTGGCATACAGCAGCGCCGGAGAATAAGCTCCAAGTATTAACCACAGCACAAAATACAGATGCACACCACAGCCAAAGAGCAAGGCACTGTTGATAATTGCTCTGATGATGATACCAAAATTGATCAAATTCCGGTATTTTCTAAACATGGCGATAAGTTCGTGCATCAATTTCTCCCTTTTCTATGAGTTAATCAAAAAAGCTGGCATTAGATGTCAAGCCAAAAAATGGAAAAACGATAATTACACCGGCCTGCGCTGAATTGCGTCTTGCATTAGAAATAAGCAGGAACCTTGTTTAGTCTATCACAAATTCCAGCTCATCCGTTGCAGCATTAAAAAAGTCTCCGATCTCAAGCGTTTGCGGAAGCCGCACTCGGAGGTAGTGATCACTCAAGCTTTCTGAGTAGTTATCATGCGTTTGTTCGATTACCCCTCTGAGCACGGGATTAAGTTCCCGCAGATGTATAGCATATTGCGCTTTTTTCTTTGCTGAAAGAGCGCTTAGAATTCTGCTTCGGTTCGAGGATATGTTACCCGGAACCTGATCTGGCAATGTCGCAGCTGGAGTTTGCTTTCTGGCTGAGTAAGAAAACACATGTAAATATGCGAGGGGCAGGGATTGAAGAAAAGCCAGAGTTTGCTCAAAGAGTTCCTGCGTCTCAGAAGGAAAACCGCAGATCACATCAAATCCGATGGCTGCATCTGGAAAAGCCCTCAGGATGTCTCGCGTTAGACCCTGCACCAAAGCAGTATCATAGCGCCTTCCCATAGTTTTCAAAATAGTATCGCTCCCACTTTGCAGGGGGATATGAAAATGAGGGCAGATCTTTGGGGTATCTTTAAAGGCCGCTAAGATCTCCGGGGTAAAAAGCTGTGGTTCAAGCGATGATATCCGGATCAATTTCAGCTCCGGGATTTCGGCCATAGCTTTGACTACATCGCCCAGACCCTTGTCGCCATCACGAAACAAGCCCACATTGACCCCGCCCAGGACAATCTCTCTAAAACCGTTTTCGACAAAGAGTTGTGCTTGCTGCAATACCTCAATGAAGCGAGCTGAACGGCTGTGACCCCGGGCATAAGGAACTGCGCAATAAGAACAGTAAAAATCGCAGCCATCTTGTATCTTCTGAAAGGCACGAGTATGCCCCAACATACTGTGAATGGGCTTGTAGGCAAAGTCTCGGGCTTGCATGATGTCCCCAAATGAATATGTATCTCCTTGGATGATTCCCGCGATATCCAGCTTGGCCTGATTGTCCACGATATAATCAATATCTCCCAAAGCAGCTACTTCTGCGGCTGATCTTTGGGCAAAACAACCTGTCACGACAATCTTGATTTGGGGATTCTTCGCTTTTTGAGCTAAAGCTTTGCGGATCAGATTGCGGCTTTTGTAATCGGTACGATTAGTAACCGTACAGCTATTAACTATGTAAATATCAGCTGGCTCCGAAAAATCAACTATCTCGGCGTTGGGAAAACCCTCGGCGATGGCAGCAGACTCGAAGTAATTGGTCTTACAGCCCAGAGTAGCTATGGCCAGCTTAAGCTTTTGTGAGGAGTTCATAAATAGCTTGGGGATAGATCTCATGCTCTATTTTTAGCACGGTAGCGGCGATTTCTTCCGGGCTCTGGCAATGTGAGATATCCACAGCTTTTTGAGCCAGGATTTCGCCATGGTCGTAAAGCGCATCTACACGATGGATTGTGGCTCCAGAATACGATTCCTGGGCTTCATACACGGCTCTGTGCACTGCCATGCCATACATCTTTTTCCCTCCATATTTGGGCAGTAACGCAGGATGAACGTTGAGAATGGGAATGGCCGCCCGCGAGATGAAACTTGCGCTGAGTAGTTTCATGAAGCCACACAGAGCAAGCAGCTCCGCCCTTTCATTGCTTAGCACCGCGAGTACATGCTCTTCAAATTGATCTATTCCCTTGTTTGAAACCACTGCGATGGGAATACCCAATTCCGAGCAGGTCTTACAAGCCAAGGAAGAAGCATCCGTAAAGATCGCTTTAGCTATCTCGACCGGTAGCTGCCGTTGCTGAAAGTAGCGGTAAATCGCCATGAGATTAGTTCCCCGGGATTTACCGCTACTCAGAGTTACTATTCTATGAACTTTAGGTGCAATTCCTGCCATTGCGTTTCATCCACTTCAGAGGGAGCCTGATTCATCAGATCAGTTGCTTGGAGGGTTTTGGGGAAAGCAATCACATCGCGAATGGAATCTGCTTGAGTCAAAATCATGATCAGACGATCCAAACCCGGAGCTATACCACCATGGGGAGGAGTTCCATATTTGAGGGCATCCAGAAAGAAGCCAAAGCGGCGATTGAGTTCCTTTTCCGAAAAGCCCAAAATGTCGAAGATCTTCTTCTGCAGATCGTAGCGATGACAACGTATGCTCCCACTGGAAATCTCCATTCCATTACATACCAGATCATAGAGCTGACCATGGATATCTCCGATCTTATCCGGCTCATCCAACCAAGGGATATGCTCCTCTTTGGGCAAGCTAAACATGTGATGGGCAGGCTCCCAACCTTCTTTGTCTTCACTTGGTACAAATAGCGGGAAATCGGTTATCCAGCAAAAAGCGAGGTCTTGGGAATCATAGAGCTTAAGCTCAGCTGCCAGATAGTTGCGTAAATATGCCAAAACCTTGGAACAAATCTGCATAGAATCGGCCACTATAGCCAAGAGATCTCCCGGCTTTGCCTGCGCGGCAGCAATCATGGCCTTGGCTTCATTTGCACTCAGAAACTTGGAAATACCGGCTTCGAGCCCGTTCTCGCTTACTTTGGCAAAGGCTACTCCCTTGCCGCCCACATGCCTGGATAATTCCACCAAAGCATCTTGCTGCTTACGTGACCAAGCTGCTCCACCAGGTATGGTTAAGGCTTTGATAACCCCTCCAGCTGCCAGGCAATTCTTAAATACTTGAAATTCACTTTCCTTGAGCAGCGCAGAAAAATCCACTAATTCCAAACCGAAACGCAGATCTGGCTTATCACAGCCAAAACGCCGCATAGCTTCACTGTATTTCATGCGGGGGAAGGGTAGAGGCAACTTTATGCCTTTGATCTCAGCAAAGATTTCGGCCATCAATTTCTCTACGAGCTCAAAGATATCGTCTTGAGTGACAAAAGATAGCTCGATATCCAGCTGAGTAAATTCCGGTTGGCGATCAGCTCGCAAATCCTCATCCCGAAAGCAGCGGGCAATCTGATAATAACGATCAAAACCCGCAATCATGAGCAGCTGCTTGAAGATTTGAGGGCTTTGCGGCAGAGCGTAAAACTTACCCGGATGCACCCGACTCGGCACCAGATAATCTCGTGCTCCTTCAGGTGTGCTCTTCATCAGCATGGGAGTTTCGATCTCGTAAAAACCTGCTCGATCCAGAAATCTGCGCATCAATGAAGTCACTTTAGCACGTGTGATCAGGATTTGCTGCAAATAAGGGCGTCTGAGATCCAGATAGCGGTAAGTAAGCCGTAAATCTTCATCCGCCATCGCTACTCCATCTATCTGGATGGGAAGTGGCAGAGTATCGTTCAAAATCCTCAAGGCAGAGGCAATTACTTCCACCTCACCGGTGAGCATATTGTGGTTTATATTACCCTCAGAGCGAGGACTGAGAGTGCCGGTTACGGCTATCACAAACTCATTGCGTACCTTTTCTGCTTTGCTAAATACCTCTGTTTGTTCGGGATGCACTACGATCTGGATGATCCCTTTCACATCCCGGAGATCAAAGAAGATCAAGCCGCCCAAGTCTCGCCGTTTGTGCACCCAACCCATTACGGTGACGGTGCTATCGATATCTTTGAGGGTAAGCTCAGAGCTATAGTGGCTTCGTCTGAGTGAGCCAAGAAATTCCATAGAGTGCAATCCTTTAATTCATCTTGATGGCTTCATAGATTTGATCAATACTACGAACAGCATCGCCAAGATATTCTATCATATCGCATTTTTCCAGATAGGCTTCATCCGGATTGATAATCTTGTTTTCGATAAAATCCGCACCCATCATCTCCATTGCTGCTCTATTTGGGGTAGGATACATGGTGTATTCGGAATTGCGTTTAGCATTGTCGGCATCGAGCAGGAAGTCCAGAAATTTGTAAGCTAATTCCTTCTGTTGCGAATTCTTGAGTATTACCATATTATCCATCCACATAGCAGCACCTTCTTTGGGCAGGATAAACTTCAGATCCGGATTTTCCGCCATCTGCTGCATCGCATCACCATTGTAAGCCTGGGCCAGCCATGTAGTGCCATCCTGCAATTCGTTTTTGTAAGAATCACTATCAAATTGAGTAATATTTCTATCCCAGACCTTGAGCACATTATGCGCTGCTTCCAAAGCTGAACTTGAAGTGTCATTTACGGAATATCCACTATAGATCAGAGCTGCACCGATCACCTCGCGCGCGTCATCCAGCATAGTGATCTTGTTTTTGCCTTCAAAGAAAGAATCTCCCAAGATATTCCATCCGCCGGAAGCAACTATCTCATCCGGAACAAATTGCCGGTTATACATCAAACCGGTCAAGCCCCAGGCATAAGGAATGGAATACTTGTTTTCCGGATCAAAGGAACGCGCTTTTTGCAGAAGTTGGGGGTCCAGATTGTCATAGTTTTCCAGCTTAGTAAGATCCAGCTCTTCCAGCAGATCCAGCTCTTTGAGAATGCTTACATGATCCCCACTGGGGAAGATGATATCAAAGCTTTGAGTTGAACTTTTAACTTTAGTAAGCATATTCTCATTGGAATCAAAGGTACTGTACTTGATCCGGCAATTATAGGCTTCTTCAAATTCACTGATCAAAGAAGGATCAATATAATCACTCCAGTTAAAGATGTACAGAGTTGGCTTTTTGCTGCTGCAAGCATTGAATGCTACCAAGCTGACCAGCAGCGCCAAAGCGAGTATCATAATTCTTGTTTTCATGGGTTCCTCCATTCTTAGGATATAAGTGGATATCTCTTGGCATCTGTAAATCCTTTTTCGGGATCAACAAATTGCAAAGTGATCCATCCAACTATAAAGAAAAGCAGCAATGACAGGATAGAATAACGGATATTTCCCGTCTTATGCGCTATCCAGCCATATAGTATAGGTCCTATTATAGAAGACAGTCTACCTGTCAAGGTATAAAATCCAAAAAACTCAGCTTGCCGGTCCTGAGGGGTAAGCATAGAAAGCATGGTACGGCTGTTGGATTGACTGCTCCCAATAGCAAGACCTGCCAGCAAGCCTACGCAGTAATACTGTGTAACCGATGGACAAAAAAATGCCCATATCACTACCGCAATCCATATTATCAAGGATAAGGAAAGCGATATTTTGGCCCCGTTCTTATCCGTAAGCCACCCAAATAATGCCGAGCCGATAATGGAAGTAAGCTGTGCCAGAATAAAATAGATCAGCATATCGCGAGTGGTCATGCCAAAGCGCGTGATCCCATAGATCGAGGCAAAGACTATTACCGTAGTTATACCGTCGTTATAAATAAAATAGGATAGGATGAAGCGCAGTAGCTGAGGATAACGTTTCATGTTTTTGAGTGAGGTATAGACTCTGCGATATGCTACTTTGAAATAGTTTGCCCGTTTGGATGGCCGCTGGATTTCCTTGAGCCAAAAGAAGGTAAACAAGCTAAAGATAAAGAAATGCACGGAGATCATAGGAAACACATAGCGCACGTCATAGCGGATCAGAAAAAGCGAGACCAAAAGCGCCAGCAAGCCACCCAAATAGCCCAGTGCCCAACCAAATCCTGAGATTTTTCCTATATTTTCATGCGTGGTTATCTCCGGCAAAAAGGCGTCATAAAAGACATTGGCGGAATTGAAGCCAAAATTTGCCACGATAAAAATAATCATCCCCCAAAGAACCTGACCAGGCTGCAGAAAATACAGCAAAGCCGTGAAGATAACCGTGAGATAACAATTGATAAAGAGAAACTTCTTCTTGGAACGGGAATAATCCGCAACTGCCCCCAAAATTGGAGCGGTAAGAGCCACCAGACTCATCGAGATACCGATGGCTCTGCCCCACAGCATCTCTCCATATCCCGGATCGCCACCGACTATCACATTCACAAAATACACACTGTAGACAACAGTTACGATGATAGTAGTAAAAGCTGAATTGGCAAAGTCATACATCATCCAGCCCAAGATCTGCTTACTCAATTTCATCCCAGCTTCCCCAACCTGATTATAGGCAGCTCAGCCCAGATCCCGCAAATGTCATTCTTGGGACTGGCAATAAAAATCTGGGCTGCATCGAAGGATAATTTGCGAATCCTGTTGCTGTGCTCGAGATCCAATTCCGCAAAGACATCATCAAATAGCAGAACCGGCTTAATTGCGGTATACTCCTGGATGAGCTTGGCTTGGATGAGTTTGAGCACGATAACGGCTATTCTCTTTTGACCCTGAGAAGCGAATGAGTGCATTGATCTGCCTTCCATCTCCAGGCTATAATCATCCAAATGTGCTCCGATCAGGCTTCGTTGCCATAGCACTTCCTTATTTTCGATAGCTCTGATGCTATTTAATATTGCTGTTTGAGATTGCTCAAAAGCATTTTTCAAAACAGGTTGATAGGTTAGAGAAATATCCTTTATCCCCGCCGAGATAGCCCGGAAAGATTCTGCAAATTCGCTATTCAGCATACTTAGATACTTTTGTCTGTATGGGTACAACGCGGCTAGGGCTGCGGCAAATCTTTGATCCCAGCTGTTCTTTTCTGCAGGCTGAAAATCGGTTTTCAGCAATCTATTCCGTTGTTCAACAAGATGCAGATACTCTCGTAAAGCAGTGAGATACTGGGGAAAGATCTGCGATATAGCCAAATCGAAATACTGCCGGCGGATGCGGGGAGAACCATTGACCAATTGGATATCATCCGGGGCACAGTAGATCACTTTGACCTCTTGCAAAAGTGTGCTAAGTTGACGGCTAATTTGATCGTTTATCTTGAGTAACTTGTGCGAGGGGCTGTAGGATAGCTGAATTTTAAGTTTACTCTGTAAATCGGTGTCATAATATGCCTCTATGGCAAAGAAATCCTGCTCTGTCGTGATCAGATCCTGATCGGAATGATAGCGGATGGATTTGCCGATAGAGGTATAGGCTATCGCTTCCAGAAGATTAGTCTTGCCACTGCCATTGTCCCCGATGATCAGATTTCCCGGTGGAGCAAATTCAAAGCAGCGCTCTTTGTAACTCCTGAAATTTCGCAGCTCAATACTATTTAGCTTCAATCTATGCTATTTATGAACGAAGAGGCATCAGCAGAAAAGTAAGCTCTTCGTTTTCTCGGTCAACCTGATTGTACAGCATTAACGGATCTTTGGAAGTCCCGAGTTTGATGATCACTTTTTCGCTGTCTATGGCATCTAAGATGCTGAGCATATACCGGTAGTTGAAGGATACTCCGGTGTGATTACCCTGATAGTTATAATCCTCCAGGTTTTCTTTGGCATCTCCAGTATCGCGATTGGTAGTATTTACTTCAAAAAGCTCACTATCCAATTCAAAGCGTATCCTCATGTTATCATCCGGTGCGACCAATGCCACCCGACGAATAGCATTTCTCAACATCTCTTTGTCTATTACAAATTGATTCCCCAAATTATTCACAAAAGCCTTTTGATACTCCGGATACTTGTGTTCTATTACCTGCGATATTACCAGGTATTTATCATAAGCAAAGATCACTTTGCTGGGCTCGATCAGCACTTTTACTTCTTTAGAACTGTTTTCCAGTATCTTCTGGATGAAAGATAAGGTCTTGACCGGAATAATGCGCTCAATGGTTGCATCTTCATCATTGGTCGGGATGCTGGACTCTGAATCCTCCGCCTCCTGATCCTGTTTTGCGGCTAAAAGATTGGCATTCTTGATCTTGATTTCTGCCACTTTGCGACCATCAGTTGCGGCCATGAGATGCATGTCTTTCATAATCTTCCAACAAACTCCGGTGAGCACCGCACGATTGATGTCTGTAGAAACAGCAAAGGATGTCTTGGAGATCATCCTGCTCAGCAAAGCCGCGTCTATGCTAAGAGCTTGCTCCAGATTTACTTCTGGCACTACTGGAAAGAGAGTGTGATCTGCAATCAGAAGATTAAAATCTATTTTATTGCAGCGGATCATGAGCAATTCGTCATGACGCCAAAAATTGATCATGGCCTCGGGCATGAAGTTGATGATTTCGTTGAAATGCCGGGCTGAAACAGCTATCGTTCCACTTTCGCTTACTGCCGCTGCAAATTCCACTACGACAGTGATCTCCAAATCTGACGTAGTAATGCGTACCATACCATTTTCTTCGGAAGCACAAATCAGATAGTTTGTCAGGATCGGAGAAGCATTCTTGGCAGGAGCTACACTCACCAGATGCTGTACACTGGATAGTAATTCCTTTTTTTCTATGGCAAATCTCATGTTAACCCCTATCAGTTTATTTTTTCCACGTTTTTTATCGTTTCAGATTCCGTCAATGATTTTTTTTGTCAACCCTGATTCTTGAATGCAAAAAAGTAGGGGGCAGGGCGCCCCCTCTCTTGTGTGTGTTGAGGTATGTGTTCAAAAATTACCACTGATCCAAAACCTCGCTTACCGGAAGATAGTAAGCACCGGCTTTTGAATCTTTCTATGTCTGCTTAAATGCACAATCCGAGCCAAAGCGTCCCAGTTTAGTAACCACATACATAAACCTCTGTCTCTTTATGATATATCCCATCTATGAAGCCTTGCGGCAGCGCTGAATATACCCAGCCAAACTGTAGATATATGCAACACTGTAGATTTAATCTACAGTTTCCCTGACCGTAGGCCAGCACTTCCGCAGAAGCTAATTTGCTCCATGCCAGAAAGACTATAGCTCAATCAAACTGGATCAAGAATGCTATGCTCCCCTGTCGATAAATCCGACCACCATCTTATCTGCTTAAATCTGCATAGCATAGCTTGAGCATTACGCCTGTGAGGCGTAATGGTGGCGTAATGGTGGAGCAGTGCCAAGCAGATAGCCCCGGTAGGATTACTGAGCATAGTGGTAAGATACAGGTGGAGAAAGTTACCATAGACCTGATCTATTCCCCATAAGTTATCGCATTAGGTTGACGAAAAAGTGAGCACAACGCCCAAATAACTACCCCAAGTGCAGAATTGACAAACCTGAGTTCCGTAGGAACAGCATTTTAGATAGCATACCAATTGAATGCCAATACCTTGTGAGTTTCGTAGGAACGGATAACGGATAACGCATAACGCATAACCTCTCCTTATCAAAAAATCTGTGAAATCCGTGTAATCTGTAGTGCAGAATGGACAGGCCTGAGTTCCGTAGGAACAGCATTTTAGATAGCATGCCAATTGAATGCCAATACCTTGTGAGTTTCGTAGGAACGGATAACGGATAACGCATAACGGATAACCTCTCCTTATAAAAAAATCTGTGAAATCCGTGTAATCTGTAGTGCAGAATTGACAGGCCTGAGTTCCGTAGGAACAGCATTATAGATAGCATACCAATTGAATGCCAATACCTTGTGAGTTTCGTAGGAACGGATAACGGATAACGCATAACGGATAACCTCTCCTTATCAAAAAATCTGTGAAATCCGTGTAATCTGTAGTGCAGAATTGACAAACCTGAGTTCAGTAGGAACAGCATTTTAGATAGCATGCCAATTGAATGCCAATACCTTGTGAGTTTCGTAGGAACGGATAACGGATAACGCATAACGCATAACCTCTCCTTATAAAAAAATCTGTGAAATCCGTGTAATCTGTGTGAGACCTTCGCTATCTTCAATGCCGACCTGCTTTTCTCAAAGAAAACAAGGAAAGCAGCTTAAGATGGTTGTGCTTTTTGAACAGTCTTTACCGGTGCTACGGGTAGGATATATGCAGATCATCCTTGACAATTATTGCCCTGTGTTTAAAAGGGAGAAATGAACTCGAAAAACATATTTATAATTATATTAACGGCTTTTGTGATCGTTGGATTATACCATCTGATCGCAGTTGACCGATTCAGCTATCCTGAGTATCAGCTCAAAGCAGGACAGGTAGCAGAGACAGATATCATTGCTCCCTTTGATTTTCCTATCCTGAAAACCCCAGAACAGCTTAGTGCTGAACAGGAGCAAAGTATCCAGGAATTGCCCATGCCATACAGGATTGATGATGAGCCTTTATTTGAGGCTTTGACTGTCCTTGACAAGGTATGGGAGCCCATCTTTCAGCAGACCGAAGTTACGGCTGAGATAATTGCTGATGCTTTATCCCGAGTTGGTTTAAGGGTCTCGGCAGAGGATTTGGAATCGGTACAAAAGTTAAGCGGCTGGAATCAGTTGTATGATGATCTAAGAACCCAAGTAAGCCGCTTATATGAGATTGGGATTTATGAGAATATAAATGCGGATAGCATCAATTTGTGGGATATGGGGCAAGAATCTCACTATTCGATCGATGATTTTATCAGCACAAAGGTTGCTCGAGATTCATTGATGGCTATGTTTGCCGAGGCTGAGGGCTTGATAAACCCCCTCTCAAACCTGCTAATCAAGGCAAATATTAGTCCTGATCCTAAGCTTCATAGCGCTTTGAGCCAGCAACGTTTGCGAGAGATCCCTGAAACTGAGGGCGTAGTATTGCAAAACGAGGTGATAATTCGCAAAAATGCCCGAGTCACCCAGAGTGATATAAATAAATTAGAATCTTTGCAAGCAGCATATCGGAGCCGGAACGTAGCAAGAACTCCTTTCCGGCAGTTGTTGTCAGCTTTGGGCATGCTGATCTATTTTTTGCTGATCCTCTTACTGGCGAATCACTATTATGCCGTGCACAATCCGGACGAGCGGGAGCACACAGTCGATTATTTGCCGGTAAATCTGGGCTTTTTACTGTTGGTCCTATTTTCCATCCTCAGCAATAATGTCTTCAGTTTAAACAATTTGTTGATCCCCTTTGCTCTGACAGTAATTGCGGCAGCAATTCTGGTAAACGTGGATTATGGAATATTCTATAGCATCTGCTCCATGCTGATCATGTTGCCATTTATCAATTGGGAGACTTATCCGCCGGTAGTATTCATCCTTAGCACGATCAGCACCTTAGTCTTGATCAGGCGTCAGAAAGCCCATCATGAGTATCTTACGATTTGGTTTTATCTGATGCTGACTTCCCTGATCGTAAATCTGGCCATATCAATATACAAGAATGATTCTATCACCATCCTCTTCCGCAATATCGGATTTGGCATGATATCCGGTTCTTTAAGCATAATGGGGGTCCTCATGATCGTTCCTTATTATGAGAGATTGTGGAATCGCGCTACAAAGCAAACTCTTCTTGAACTCTTGGATTTTAATCACCCTTTACTTAAAAAGCTGGCGACTTCTGCGGTGGGCACTTATCATCATAGCCTGATAGTGGGCAATCTTACCGAACGAGCAGCGGAAGCCATCGGGGCTAATCCGCTATTGGCAAGAGTAGGCAGCTACTACCATGATATCGGAAAAACCATCAATACCGAAATCTTTACCGAAAACAACGATGAATCTTCGGAAATTCACGATAAAATTACTCCGGATAAGAGTGCCGCGTTGATCAAAAATCACGTGTTGGAAGGGACCTCTCTGGCCAAAAAATATAAGATCCCTCAGCCGGTCATAGATATCATCGTGCAGCATCACGGGACCACTAAGATCCGCTATTTTTGGGATCAAGCCGAGAAAATGAATCTTACCGCAAATCCGGATTCCTATCAATACCCTGGACCCAAACCTCAAAGCAAAGAAGCAGCCTTGGTAATGATCGCTGATATCGTGGAGAGCACTACCAAAGCCAAAACCATAGGTTCTGAGGAAGACATAGTGAAAATCATCGATGACACAATTTCCCGGTTGATTACAGATGGACAATTTGACGAAGCACCGATTACCATGAAGGATCTTTCTGTGATCAAAGATGCTATGTTACCGGTCTTGGGAAGCATCTATCGCAAAAGATTGGACTATCCTGAGGATAATGACAAAGCTTGATATTCAGGGAGAATTACCTGAGGGAATAAGTAGTTACGCGATCCAGGATTTTGCCGATTTTATCCTGAGGCAAGAAGCCAGAGAATGCCATTTCCAGATCTCTCTGCTGCTGACCAATAGTGAAGCAATGCAAGAGTATAACAGAAAATACCGGGGGGTGGATAGCAGCACCGATGTATTGACTTTTGTAGGGGAAATATTGGACTTGGGTATTGGCAATTTGTGTATTTGTGATATTATCATTGACACAAATCAAGTATTCAAACAAAAGGGAAAAAATACATATAGAGAGGAATTTTGGCAGGTCTTGATCCATGCCTTGCTGCATTTGGCAGGCTATGATCATATCAGATCTGCAGACAGAAAAAAAATGGAAGACGCAGAAGACAATTACCGAAAGCAGATTCCGGGAGATATAAAGCTTGGATTCTAGTATACAATTTCTAATCCTCTTTATATTACTCTCGGCTTTCTTTTCGGGTAGTGAGACTACGATGTTCTCACTATCCCGGGTGTATTTAAAAAAACTTGAAAATAGCGGCGGCAGAAGCGGCAAATTGGTCTTGAAGTTACTCTTCAGACCGAAACGTCTTTTAGTTACGCTACTTTTATGCAATACTTTCGTAAATATAGCGGTATCATCATTTAGCACGCTTATTGCCTATAATCTTGCCTTGACTTACGGCTGGGATCTATCTTTGACCATCACGATCCAGATTATTTTGGTCACCATTGTGATCCTCTTTTTTGGAGAAATAGTTCCTAAACTGATAGCTTTGTCTCTGGCAAATCAGATCAGCCTGGTAATCGCCTACCCCCTCAGTGCAATTCAATTCGTACTCACACCAGTGGTATGGATTCTGGAGAAGCTGATTGTGGCAATCTCTCGCAAGGATGCCACCGATAAAAAAATCGGGCAACCCTTTACGCAGGAAGAATTTCATAATTTAATCCAGAGCGAATCGAGTTCCCGATCTTTGGAAGAACACGAAAAACGTATGCTGGTAGGACTATTCCGTTTCCGAGAAGCCGAGATCAGCGAGATCTATGTGCCTCGCGTAAAGGTTTGTGCCATCGAAGTAAATCAGAGCCTGGATGAATTGCGTAAATTAGCGATTGAAAGTGGCTATTCCAGAATTCCCGTGTACAAAGAAACCATCGACGATATCATTGGTATCATCTATGTGAAGGACCTGTTGCTTTATCCTGACAAAAAGAACATCGCAGAGCTGATGCGTCCGGTATGGTTTGTAACCGAGAATATGAAAGTGCAAAGCTTGTTGAATCAGTTTAAACTCAAGAAATTGCAGGTAGCAGTGGTGGTGGATGAATATGGCGGCACTTCCGGCATAATATCTCTGGAAGACATTTTGGAAGAAATTGTAGGCGAGATTCAAGATGAATACGATGCCGATGAAACCCCCGAATTTACCAAAGTGGATGAAGGTATTTATCTGCTGAGCGGGAACTATAGTGTACGGCAATTTAACCAGGAGTTTGCGCGCGAAATCTCAGTCGAGGAATATGACAACATAGCCGAATTTCTCCTGGCTCAGTTTAATCATGTTCCTCAAGTAGGTGAAGTATATCATCTGGATGATAATCTGGTATTGGAAATATTGGATAGCGACGAGAAAAGTATCAAGCAAATCCAGGTGCAGTGTCTCTGAGATGTATAAGCTATTGCTTCCTTTCATGATCCTGCTCTGCGTTGGCATCGCACAAGCCCAAAGCTTGGAATATAAGGTCACGGCAATGGGTATGAACGTAGCAGATTTACAGGTTGAGATGAAAAGCGACGGGATCGAGGTAGCTGTCAAAAATGAAAATAAGCTGAGCATCTTCCCTCATTTAGACAACTACTATGCAATTGATCTGGACGCTGAACACCGCCCCCTCAGATATGTGCGGAAAATCCATCAATCGGAACTCAGAGATTCCGTGCTGACCATATATGATCCTCCGCGAGCTTCGATGTATCAGAAAAGTACAGGCAAGCACATCGAATATGAGGTAGACCCTCAGATTCGGGATTTCTTCAGTTTTATCTATCATATCTGTAAAACTGAGAACTTGGAAGAGAGTTATCCTTTGGATTGCAATAGTGCGTTGTGGCAAGCCCGGCTCAGCGCGGCAGAAGAAGAAACTGTCAAGACAGAATTGGGCAGTTTCAAAGCCCGAAAACTCGAGGTAAGAGTGCAGCCTGGGCCAGAAAACAATTCTACCTACTATGTAGATATGTTAACGCACAATTTCTTTTCTGAGGATATCATAATCTACCTTTGGATCTCTGAGTCTGGCTTTCCGCTCAAGGCAAAATTGAAAAAGAAACTACTAAGTATGAATTGGGAAATTCAAAGCATCCAGTTATGAAAGCACGACACTATTTGGTTTTAATGTTGCTTTGGATGGTATTGATCTGGTCTGTATCATCCTTACCCAGCGATAATATCCCTTCGAGTAAAATATTTGGGATCGATAAGCTGGCCCATTTTGGCATCTACTTTATTTGGGGATTGATATCCGCCCTCCATCTGAGAAGGATCAATGCCTCTTCCCCACTACAGATCTTTATAATATCTATAATGCTCTTGCTGGCTGCTTGCGATGAGTATCATCAGTTGTATATTCCGGGTCGGCAAGTATCCATATTTGATCTCTGCGCAAATTGGCTCGGCCTGCTCAGTGCTCATCTCATCTTTAAAATCCTAAGTAAAATCAGAAAACATGATTACGGTAAAAGAGCTACGAATTAGTCTGGCAGGACAAGAGATCCTCAAGGGCATCGATTTTGTGTTGCCTTTTTCAGAAAATCTTGTGATCCTGGGAAAAAGCGGATCGGGTAAGACGGTTTTGATCAAAAGCCTTTTGGGGATATATCCCCCCGATGCGGGAAGCATCATAATCGACGGCTGTGATCTCTATAATTGCACAAAACAAGAAGAAAAAGCTTTGAAACAAAGATTTGCGATGGTCTTTCAACATGCTGCCCTGCTGGATTCCTTTACTGTCTATCAAAATGTCGCCTTGCCTTTGTATGAACGGGGTGAAAAAAATGAAGCATACATTATGGAAAGAGTATTGGAATGTTTGAACCTGGTAGGTTTGGCGCACACACTCAAGATGTATCCTGCAGAATTGAGCGGTGGTATGCGCAAACGGATTGGGATTGCAAGAGCTTTGGTCTATCATCCAGATTATCTGATCTTCGATGAACCTGTCTCCGGACTCGATCCTATTACCGCAAATGAGACCTTGTATTACATGACCCAGATCCTCAAGAGTAATACTGCCACCATGATCACCATAACGCATGACATCGCCACCATAGATCAATTGGGACAGAAGGTGCTGTTTATCAATGATGGCGAACAGCAGTTTTACGGATCATATCGCGAATTAATCCGAAGTCATAACGATACCATCCAAAAGTACTTATCTTCATGAACACCAAGCAGCTCACGTTTCTGGCTTTTTTGACCGCAACCGCTTCTGTGGTTTACATCGTGGAAAGTCTGATCTTCAGAATGTTACCGATACCCTTTTTACGCTTGGGTCTCTCCAATATCGTTGCCTTATATTTGATCTGGCATAGGCGCATATTTTCTGCGCTCATCGTTAATCTTGCCAAATCCCTGATCGGTGGCATGGCCACCTTTACCTTGCTGAGTCCCAGTGTGGTCTTATCTTTGGGAGGCGGCCTGATTGCTGTTCTGGTAATGGCACTGGGGCTTTTGATCCGTCCCCGTCTGAGCATCACAGGTATCAGCATCCTGGGCGCAATCTCCCACAACGTCACCCAGTTGTTCCTGGCCCGGATTGTGCTTTTCTCCAACGATAGCCTTTTTGTGTTGACACCAATCCTGATCTTATTTGGTTTGATTAGTGGCATAATAACGGCATATATTTGCTTTATTATGGAGCATCAATTACCCGGCTTAAAGGCTAAAATATGAAGAAAAGACCAAAAACAAAGCGACTGAGTATGATCCTTGGTATAATCGGGATTGTGATTTGCATCCTGATCGGCATAGTGGCTGGGGCAATCTGGTTTTATTCGGATACCCTGCCACCCACCAATGAGCTGAGAAATTTCACCATGCGCAGCGGTTCTGAAGTATATGACCGGAATGGTAAAATGATCTACCTCTTTGCCTTTGAAAAACGCAAGCTGGTATCGCTGAAAGAATTACCGCCTTATCTGGTGGATGCCCTCATCGTGACTGAGGACAAGAATTTCTACCAGCACTTTGGTATCGATATCGCAGGCAACATCAGGGCTTTGGCCATTGATTTAGTACGCTTGGATTTTTCACAAGGTGCCAGCACAATCACGCAGCAGATGGCTCGAAATATGTTTCTTACCTTGGATAAACGGATCTCAAGAAAGATGAAAGAGATCCTGCTCGCCTTCAGAATTGAACAGGAATTCAGCAAAGAAGAAATTCTTGAAATATATTTTAACAAGATCTTTTGGGGAAGGCAGTTGCATGGAGTAGAAGCCGCAGCGTTGAACTACTATGGCAAACATGCCAGTGAGCTGAACCTGGCCGAAGCTGCCACTTTGGTTGGAATGATCCAAAGACCCAATTACTTTGACCCGATCAAGTATCCCGAACGTACTCTCGTCAGACGTAATCTGGTCTTGCAAAAGCTCTTTGATGCAGGTAAGATCTCCCAGGAAGAATTTGAACTGGCCGCTTCTGCCCCTTTGCGCAAGCAGGGAAGCTCAATGCGTAAAGCAGCATCGGATTACTTTATCGAGCATATCCGCTTGTATCTGGAACGGAAATATGGCACAGACCGCTTATTTGAAGGCGGATTGCGGATATACACCACCCTGGATCAGGAGCTTACCGTCTATGCTGATTCTGTTTTGAATAACTACCTTACCACTGTGGAAAATCGCTATGATTACCCCTATAAACTCTCTGATGTAGGCCCAAACTCCTATAACATCAGCACCCGCTATCTGCAAGGTGGTCTTGTGCTGATGGAAAATGAGACCGGCTATGTGCGCGCTATGATCGGAGGACGTAACTTTGCTCATAGTAAGTTTAATCGTATGACCCAAGCTAAACGGCAACCCGGGAGCGCTATCAAACCCATCTATTATACTGCAGCAATCGAAAAGGGCTACACTCCCGCTACCGTGATCAATGACGCCAAAATCACCTTGATCGCAGGCAATGGCAAAAAGTGGACCCCAACTAACTACAGTAAAAAGTACTATGGCTTTACCCGCATGAGAACTGCCATTACCCATTCCTATAATGTGTGGGCGGTAAAGGCTGCTATTGACTTGGGCTTTAACACCATGACCGATGCCTTTTATCGCTTTGGCATCCAACGCCGGGTCACGGATTATGCCGCGGCTTTAGGAGCTTATGAGGTAATTCCCATGACGCTGATCTCTGCTTATACTACCTTCCCTAATCAAGGAACCCGCGTAAGTCCAATCTACATAATGCGGGTAGAGGATACCAATGGCAGAGTGCTGGAAAGAGGAATTACTACAAAGAGCAAAGTAACGACCGAGGAAGTGGCTTTCCTGATGACGAGCATGATGGAATCCGTTACCACATCGGGTACCGGTGCAGCCGCAAGAAATAACTATTACTGGCAAGTAGCCGGAAAAACCGGCACCTCCAGTGACCACCGTGATGCTTGGTTTATCGGCTTTAACAAAGAATTCACCCTGGGCATCTGGAATGGCTTTGATAGCAGTGATAAGATCTCAGCCAGTGCAGTTTGTGCTCCTATCTGGGGTAAAATCATGACTAAATGTATCTTACTGGACAATTCCGGTAAATTCCCGGACACTGATGACCCGCGTTATGTCTTTGACCGTCCGGATGACATAGTAACCCGGCTGATCAATCCCAAAACAGGCTTCGTAACGGAAGAAAACGGAATCGAGGAATTCTTTATCAAAGATAATATTCCACCTATAGTAGCAGACACTCTGCAATTTAACTTCTATCCCACCCGATGGGGCTTCAATGATGATTTGGAACTGGAATGAACGTGATAACTAAAATCCTGTATTGGCTACTCATAATTCTGGTTTCCTCCGGAGCTCTCACCTATCTCGTATTTGTGATCCGCTTTTATTTTGGCTGGAAACGCTTAAAACCTGTGGTAAATACCAAGAAACTGCCTGTATCTGTGGTAATAGTGGCACACAATGAAGCGGCCCATCTGCCTCGCTTGATGACTTGTTTACTATCTCAGGATTATCCCGCAGAACTCTATGAAATAATATTGGGAGATGATGATTCCACGGATGACACCCAAGCGATCATGAGCAAATATATTGAGGCCGGACACAACGTGAAATACATCAGATCTATCGGTAGAGAGAAAGTGGTATCACCCAAAAAACTGGCTTTGCAGCGTGCCATAGAAGCAGCTAACGGAGAGATCATCCTTACTACAGATGCAGATTGCATTGTCCCTACTTCCTGGATCTCAAGTATGGTATCCTGCTTTGCCGATGATGTGAGCATGGTTGCAGGATACTCTCGAACCATGATCCCAGTTTGGAGCAAAGCGTCTTTGCTGCAAAAATATGAGCACCTGGATTTTGCCTTGACCTATATGGTTTTAAGTGGAGGTTATACCTTGGGTAAGAGCTGGGCTTGCATCGGGCAAAACCTGGCCTACCGGAAAAGCGCCTGGCTGGATGTAGGTGGTTTTAGCAAGATCATGCACCTTATCAGTGGAGATGATGTCAATCTGCTGCAGCTAATGCGCCGCAAAGGACATAAGATTATCTTCAATTTTGCTTCCTCTTCTTTTACCCATACCTATCCAGTACAAAGCTGGAAGGAATTCATCAATCAGCGCAGCCGCTGGGCATCCAATATGAAGTATCAGCTGAGCTTAAATCCGGAGTTTTTCTTCATCCTGTTTTCGATGGCTTGCCTATACTGGGGCAGCATTATCCTGCTGTTTGTAAATTTCCCCTTGGGTTTAGCCTTCCTGTTATACCGCATCTTGGTGGAGCTTTGCATGATCTCCTATTCCAGGAAACACTTTGGGGTGAGTGCCCGGATGCTAAATTTCTATCCGGTTTGGCTGGCAATCCAAACCTTCCTGCTGGTATTTACCATGATCTTGGGACAATTTGGTCTCTTTGTCTGGCATGGTAAGCACCCTCCCAAAGGAGTACATAATGCAAATAGTAATATTTGATGACACTACAGATAAAAGCTTTTACCCTCTCGCCCAAACCCGAGCAGTAGGAGATTTGCGCTGCGGCATCCTCAAGCTCAGGCAACGCTTGCAATTTGCCTTTGAGGCAGAGGATAATTGCATCCTCATTAATCCCGCTTTGGAAGAGCTCTATAGACTCCGCCATCCTGATTGGAACCTCAATCAGCCACCCCATGGGGATAAATTGTATCTGAATTCCAGAATCAAGATAGATGACAATATCTGCAAGCAAATCCGTAGTTTAAAGCAAGATGAAGCGCTGGTATGCCCTGCGGGAATAATTGCTATTCGCAGTTCTGATCAGCTCTGCTATGGATTTGAACAGCTTCCCCATTTGCAGAGAATACAAACGGACCAGGGTTTATACAGCCAAGTTGCCGATCTGGTGCATGATAACGCGCGTCTTATTGCCTGGGATTTTGAGAATGTGTTTTATGAGGAAGAGAACTTCTTTGAAACCGAAACCGGAGTAAGCCTGCTGAATCCCTACAAGATCTGGATAGCAGAAGATGTACACTTGGCCCCGAATGTGGTCTTGGATGCCACTAAAGGTCCTGTCGTAATCGATGAAGGCGCCACGGTGATGGCAAATAGCGTGATCATGGGCCCGGCTTATATAGGAAAGCATAGCCTGATCAAAGTAGCAGCCAAAATCTATGGCGGCACCTCGATTGGGCCAGTATGCAAAGTAGGTGGTGAAATCGAAGGCAGCATTATCCAGGCATATTCAAACAAGCAGCATGATGGGTTTTTGGGACACGCCTTTATCGGAGAATGGGTGAACATCGGCGCCGATACCAACAATAGTGACCTGAAAAATACTTACAAGAATGTGAAAAGCTATAATTACCTGCATCGTGATATGCAAGACAGCGGAAGCCAATTCATGGGTTGCGTCGTAGGTGATCACGTGAAGATCGGGATCAATTGTTCTTTGAATACTGGTCTGGTCATTGGAACAGGTTCAAACATCTTTGGGGGAATGCTGTTCTCCGGATATATACCGGATTTTTCTTGGGGTGAAGCAGATAACTTGACAAAATACCGTTTCCCTGCCTTTTGCGATACAGCAGCTATCGTTAAAAGGCGCAGAGAATTATCTCTTACAGATTTAGAGATCGAGCTGCTCAAACAAATCTTTGGAGCATAAATGCAAGAATATATAGAAGTAGAATTCCGGACCGGCAGGATGGGATATTACCAAAATCCGGATAATTTGCCGATCCAACCTGAGGATCTTATTGTCGTGGAAGTAGAGCGCGGCGAAGATATCGCTCAAATCGTTCATATGGCGATCCCACGAGATGAAAACGACCTCCACGAAAGTAGCGGCAGAATCTATAAAATTCGCCGTGCTGCCAGTGATACTGACATAGAGAAGCTGCACAATATCGGTTATGAAGAAGAAAAAGCCACTAATATCTTCAATGACGTTTTGTCCCGCTACCCTTTTGAGATGAAACTGATTGAAACTGTATATCAGTTTGATGGCAATAAACTCACTTTCTTTTTCACTGCCGATGGGCGTATTGATTTCCGTACTTTTGTACGGGAATTAGCCACTATCTTCAAGACCCGAATTGAGCTTCATCAAACGACCGGCCGTGATGAAGCAAAACGGCTGGGGGGCTTTGGTATGTGTGGCAATCCCTATTGCTGCTGCAGCTTTCTCAAACGCTTCAATCAAGTAACCATCAAGATGGCGAAGGATCAAAACCTGGCCGGTAATCTCTCCAAAATATCCGGACCCTGCGGCAGATTGCTGTGTTGTTTGAATTTTGAAGAGGATTTTTATGTGGAAGAAGGAAAAGACTATCCGCTAATCGGTACCTTTGTGGAGCATAATGATCAGCGAGCTATGGTTTTTCGCATTGATGTTTTGGCCCACAAGATATATTTGACCCATGATGATCAGAGTATAGCAGATGTAAGTGTGGAAGACTTTGCCAAATTGAGAATACTGAGTATTCCAGACCTGGAGACATGCCAGTAAACGTCTTCTCACTCTTGCCCCAGGAACTTGAAAGCAGATTAGCTCAATTCCCTGCCTTCCGATATCGCCAGCTTCTGCACTGGCTATACGGGAGATTCGTCTTTGCTCCGGAACACATGACGGATTTGCCCCTCACGCTTAAGGACTACCTGCTGGAAAACCTCAGCTTTGAGCTGCCCCAAATAGCACTTGAAAAAGCTGCCCAAGATCAAACTACCAAGTATAGCCTCAGCTTGACGGATGGTGAAAACATCGAAATGGTCATTATCCCCGCCCCCAAGAAGCGTACACTTTGTGTATCCTCTCAAGTAGGCTGTGCCCGGAAGTGTTCATTTTGTGCTACGGGCAGATGGGGCCTTACGCGTAATCTGAGTGCAGCCGAGATTGTTGGTCAGATTCTGATCGCCGCATCCATCTGCAAGCCCGAACGTTTAACCAATCTGGTCTTTATGGGAATGGGCGAACCTCTGGATAATCTGGAAAACGTGCTTAAAACTCTACAGATCATTCAGGCAAATAATACTCTCGCATTTAGCCCCAGACGCACTACTGTCTCTACCTGTGGCATTCCGCAGCAAATTATCAAGCTGGCTGATAGCGGGATCAAAACCAAACTTGCGCTTTCCTTGAATTCTGCCATCAATGCAAAGCGGGATAATCTGATGCCGATAAACAAGATACACCCTCTGGAAGAGATAAAATCTGCCCTCAAATACTACCTTAAAAAAAGCACTTTCCGCGTGACCTTGGAATATATCCTGATCCCCGACATCAATATGGGAAAGGATGATATCAAAGCCTTAAGGCAATTTGCCGGAGATCTCTCCTGCAAAATTAATTTTATTCCCTATAACATCGTTCCCCATCTCCCCTATCGTAGTCCCACAGAGATTGAACTGCAGGAATTTTTGCAACAAGCTCAAAGCCTGCATCAGGCGATTACCCTTCGCCGCAGTCGCGGTGCAGGAATATGTGGAGCCTGCGGTCAATTAGCTGGGAACCATCAAGGAGTTACACCATGAAAAGCATTGAACAAATAGCCCGGGAATTCTTTCCCTCAGATGAGCCTGCCCGCTGTGGCGGAGCTCACAAAATCTGCCTGCATTGTGCTAAATGCCGGGCCGACGAAGCAGACGAAGTATATATGAAAGAGCAAGGTGTGGCAAGCTACATCGATGCCACCATGCTCAAAGCTGAAGCAACTAAAGAAGATGTTGCCGAGCTTTGCCAGGTTGCCAATCAATACCATACTGCCTCAGTCTGCATCAATTCTTACTACATCCCCTATATCAAAAAGCTCTTGCAGGAAGGGGTAAAAAGCTGCACCGTGATCAATTTCCCCCTCGGTTCCGGCAGTCGCCTCGCTGTCAAAAAAGAAGCTAAAGCCGTGCTGGAAGCCGGAGTGGATGAAGTAGATATGGTGCAAAACCTCGCTGCCCTGAAAAGCAAGGATTGGGATATGGCACTCGAGACCATCAAAGCAGTAGCAATCCAGGCTCTGGAACACAAAAAACTGCTCAAGGTGATCCTGGAAACCTGCTATCTCAACCGCGAAGAACTGATAATCAGCTGCCTGATGAGCAAGAAAGCCGGCGCAAAATTCGTAAAAACATCCACCGGTTTTGGCATTGCCGGCGCAAAAGCTGACGATGTCAAACTGATGCGATCCGTGGTAGGTCCTAAGTTTGGAGTCAAAGCCAGTGGCGGAATCCGCACTCCTGAAACTGCCAAAGAAATGCTGGTTGCCGGCGCAAACCGGATCGGTGCCAGCAGTGTAACAAACTTATTATAGCAGGATAATATGAAGCTTATTGTAGCAGGATATAATATTGATAGCAGCTTGATCTCGCAGCTCAAGCAAAAAAACGCCAGCCCCGAAGTGATCTCGGCTGCTTATGCCCGCATCAGCCGGAGCAAAAAGTCAGCAACAGAATTGCGCAAAGAAGCCTTAAACCAGGTGGAAGCAGCCCGCGACTCCAATGAAAAGATCATTTTTGAGATGGGACACGCTTCTGTGGCAGAACATGCTGTTTTCAATCTTGATCTGATCGATATCTCAAGATTGCTTACCGAACTCATCCAGCGAAGCCGCCTCGCTTCTTACACCGAAAAATCGCAGCGCTATGTAACCTTTGGCGCCAGCTATGTGATCCCCCCGGAATTGAACCGCAGAGCATCCTTGAAAACCGCTTACAAGCAGCTTATGCAACAGCTCTTTACGGCTTATGAACTTAGCTATATCAAGCTTAACGAACTTTATGCACAGACCAAGCCACAACTCAAAGTCCGCCAGCGTGAAAATCTCGCCAAAGAAGATGCCCGCTATATCCTGCCGCTGGCCACAAAAACACAGATGGGCTTGACTATGAACGCCCGTAGTTTGGAGAATCTGATCCGGCGTCTTGCCAATAGTCCCTTGCAAGAAGCCCATAAGCTCAAGCTGCTTATATTGCAGAAAGTAACGCCCATTGCCCCTTCGTTGATCAAACATACTGATCCCGATAACTATCTGGGACAAATAGATCTCAATAGCGTTGGCTTTAGCGGTTTTTTGCAGCAAGAATTGCCTTGGGTGGCTGAATTGGATTTGAAAAACCGGGCAAGATTGCTGACAAGCCCCAAAAACGCTGATGACAAGGTGCTTGCCGCCCTTATTTACACTCAGGGTGAGCTCTCCTGGCAAGACAATCTGGATACCGTATCCCACTTACCGCGAATGGCAAAAGAACAACTCTGGCAACAGGTTTTTCGGGGATTGCAGGCCTGGCATAAGATGCCCCGTGCTTTTGAAACCGTGGATTTTGAATTTGAGCTCTCCATGAGCGAAGCCTGCTGGGCTCAATTCAAACGACATCGTCAGTGCACCATCCTCAAAAAAGGCGGATACCCCGGCTTGGTGATCATCCCTGATGCAATTAAAGATATCGGACACGAGGAACTTTGGCAGGACTTGATCTTACAATGCACCAAATTGGCGGATATGATACCAAATAAAAGCGCTCATATTCGTGATTATCTTAAACTGAACGCTACTCCTTGCAAGATATATGCCAAGATGAACCTCAGGGAAATCTACCATTTTGTTCGCCTTAGGAGCGATGAGCATGCGCAATGGGAAATCCGGCAGATCTCTCACGCTATCGCTGCTGCAGTACAAAAGAGCGCTCCCAATGCTGCCCGATTGCTCTGCGGTAAGAGCGATTTTAAGCAAATCTATTGACAGAAAGACTAAAGCGAAAATCATGACTATTCCAAATTGCGTCCCTGTAGCTCAGCTGGATAGAGTGGCACCCTCCGAAGGTGAAGGTCAGGCGTTCGAATCGCCTCAGGGACGCCATTTATGTCAATTATCTGACGGCTGCACCTAAGCTATGGCTCACGAAGTAATCCTCACTGCCGAAAATCTCCATGTCGCCTTTGCTGACCGTGTGATTATCGAAGACGCTTCTTTCGGACTCCATGCCGGAGATAAACTCGGAGTAGTGGGCATCAATGGCTCTGGCAAATCTACCCTCCTGAAAGTGTTGGGTGGCATTATCAAACCTAATCAAGGTGCCGTAATTACCCGCAATGACATCAGAATCGCTTATCTGGAACAGGATCCCGATACCGACCCCGCTTGTACGGTTTTTGAGCACGTCTTACCGGCTGATCCCAAAATCCTTAAAGCGGATCATCATTACAAAGCCTTGCTGACAAAACTGGGCCTTGATCTGTATGATACCCCCTTGGGCATCTTATCCGGAGGTCAGCGCCGCAAGGCAGATTTGGTAAAAGTGCTGGCTTTGGAACCTGATCTCATCCTCCTGGATGAACCTACTAACCACCTTGATTTAGATAGCATCGAGTGGTTGCAAGACTATTTGGTAAATACCAAATCAGCCCTGATCTTTGTAACTCATGACCGCTATTTCCTGGATGCCATTTGCACTCGCATTCTCAATATCGAACGCCAGCACTTGTATTTCTACGAGGGAAATTACAGTGATTTTTTGAAAGGGAAAATGCTACGCGAGCAGGATAGCCTGCGTAAAGAGACCAGACGGCAGGCGCAATTGTCCAAAGAACTCGCCTGGCTGGCTCGGGGCGCCAAAGCTCGCGCTTCAAAGCCCAAACATCATGTGGATAGGGTCAAAGAACTGCTCAGCAAGAGCTACCTGATCTCCCATCAGGATTTGGATATTTCTTTTCAAACAGATAGGTTAGGGAGCACTATTCTTGAGCTTCATAAACTCAGTAAATCCTATCATGGCAATACTCTTTTTGAGGATATAGATCACAATTTTCAACCCTTAGAACGCATCGGGATTCTGGGACCAAACGGCTGTGGCAAAACTACCCTGCTCAAACTTATTGTGGGAGAAGAAAAGCCCGATCTGGGTAGTATAAAAGTTGGGGTGAACACCCATTTTTCTTATTACAAACAGGAAGAGGATAGCTTTGATCCCAATCTGAGCGTCTATGACTATATCGCACAATACGCAGAAACCATTCGCACTGCTGATGGCACCAAACTTACTGCCACCGAGATGTTGATGCGTTTTCTCTTTGATAAAAAGATGCAACAGATGAAGCTCTCGGCCCTCTCCGGCGGAGAAAGAAAACGCCTCTATCTGCTCAAATCCCTCATGTTTGGAGCAAATTTCATTATTCTGGATGAACCCACAAACGATCTGGATATTCGCACGCTGGAAATTCTGGAAGATTACCTCGATGCCTTTAAGGGCTGCCTGCTGATAGTTTCGCACGATCGTTTCTTCCTGGATCGCACGGTAGACTATCTCTTCATCTTTGAGGGCCATGGCATTCGCAAATTCGCTGGCAACTATTCAGATTATATCCTGGTCAAGCATTACGAGGAAGAAGAAAAGAAAAAGAAACCCGAAATTCAGATCATGAAACCAAAAAACAGAATCAAGGGACTGAACTATAACGAACAGCGGGAGTTTGCTCTACTGGAAGAAGAGATTGAACAGCTTGAGCAAAAGTTATCTGCCTGTGAGGAAAAACTTGGGCATACTGGGCTAAATCCTCAAGCATATCATCTTCTGGCTCAAGAAATGGAAAAGCTCAATCATAGACATGAGGAAGCTTTGAACAGATGGATAGAGCTCAGCGAAAAAGACAGCTCATATTAGAGCAAAGCTGATTGCTCCGGAAGGCAAAGCTAATGTGTTAGACTACATGAGAGACTACTCGAAAATAGCTATTCCGATATCATCCCAGAGTATAGTATCCTAACCCATTGATAAATATATAGATGAAGAGCACGGCTATGTAATGATACAGGATAACTGCGTCAAAATCTTGACAGCATTCATTATCAAAGGACAATGTACCTGAGTTTGTGAATGCCCATTGGCATGGAGACACAATTAGCACCTTACTCTCTCATAAACAACAAGATAACAAGATTGTATGGGCTAAATGCTGATAACAGCTTATACACCACTTTTTGAGACTTTACTAATTCCCCCCCCCTTCTGAGCCTTAATCAGTTCTCAATCCACTCTTAATCAAGTCTTAATAATTAAGACTTGATTAAGAGTGGTTAAAGAATAAATTGACAGTCTCAAGAGGGCACGAAAAAGGGGATAAAATCCGGGATAATTATGGGGAAAAACATGAAAACAAAGATAAAAGCAGGAACTAAGGGCTTCTCCGCCAAGCGGGACGGAGCCTTTTATTACTTCTATATGGAGTAGCCGAACTTTACCATATTGAATAGATATATACCTGTACTGCAAGGACATAGCTATTATATGGGCACTAAATGAGTTGACGTTTGGTGACTTTTCTGGGGACGGGATTGGGGCTGAGATTCAGAGCTTTATATACTTGTATATGGGATTCTTCGGGGATGCTGGGATCA
>JARRCD010000089.1 GCA_029982875.1 Candidatus Cloacimonadota bacterium
ATTTCCGGAACTATTTAAACTCTTTGCGCGAGCGGGATGACGAGATCCGCCTGCCCTCATGGTACAGCCTCTACATAAAGATGCTTTGGGCTATGCAGGACAAATATCCTGCTCAGGTTGATCTGAAAACCATTACCAAAGCTCAGATTATAGAGCAGGACCTGCCCTGCCGCAGTGTCAAAAGGGCGGTTGAAGATGGGCTGTTGCCGGAAATCCCGGGCTATCAGTATCTGGATCAGGAGATATAGAGGGGAGTGGGACGATAGGGCCCAAGCCTCGGGGCAATCTCCGGCATTTCAGATAGCATCACGATACCCGGGATCACCACCCTGAGTTCAAGAGGAACGGCATTTTAGATCTTGTCCATAATGCAGATTAATATACCGTCCATTGGCAATCGGGAATGGTGGGGGCTTCTTGCGGGTTGCTATCTGAAATGCCGTCCCGCTGGGACTCAAAAGATAACGGATAACGCATAACGGATATCGCTATTGCTATCTGAAGGCCATCCCTAAACTATTACTCCAGAATCTAGACCTTAATATTCCTCCCCTCCCATCACTTTTTGGGGAAAGGAGGTAGGCTTTAGCCACTGCAACTCAAGGGTCTCTTTATCAATTGGGCTTATAGCTCGGTGAGTTTGTTTTGACTGGTGAAAGCCGGATACATAGCTTTTAGCTTGACGAAATATCCGAGCTCTGCTGTAATGGCGAGCATTAAGGAGATATAATTAGCATGTGCGGAATTGCCGGAATATATAGTTTGCAACCGAAACTGAGGATAGACCTCAGCGTCCTGCAGGAAATGACCAGGCGCGTACGACATCGCGGACCAAATGATGAAGGTTTTTTGGCAATCGCGATAGACAGCCAAAAAGTATGGGCTTTTAGTGGAGAAGAGAGCACAGAAAAAGTAAAGAAAATGTATCCAAAATGTGATCCGGCGTGCCGTGCCCAGTTCGGTCTGGGCTTTCGCAGATTACCTACACTCGAGCTCAGTGAATCCGGTCATCAGCCCATGTATGACGAGAAACTTGGCCTTGCCATCGTATTTAATGGAGAGATTTACAATCATCCGGAATTGCGTAGTGAATTAGCCGATATGGGTTATAGTTTTTTCAGTAAAAGTGATACCGAGGTAATTCTCAAAGCTTATCATGCTTGGGGAGAGGATTGTGTAGAGCGCTTGATTGGCATGTGGGCTTTTAGTATCTGGGATCTCAAGGCCCAGTGTCTGTTTTTGAGTCGGGATCGCTTTGGGATCAAACCTTTGTATTACGCTTTTGATCAAGACTATCTGTACTGGGGTTCGGAGATCAAGCAGATTTTAGCTGCGCCGATTGATAAAAGCCTGAATAGTGCCATGATCTGGCGGAGCATGAAAGTTAATGCCATGATTGCTTATGGTGATGAGACATATTGGCAAGCCATCCGGGCGCTGAAACCCGGGCACAATATGCTGGTAAAAGGGAATAAGATCGAGATCAGAAGATATTATAGCCTGGATATAGCGAGTTTTGGGAGCAATACTTGCAGTTTTGACGAGGCTCAAGCCCGTTATCGGGAGCTCTTTGAGGAAAGCCTGAGCATGCATTTGCGCAGTGACGTAGAGATCGCAGCTGCACTCTCGGGAGGGCTGGATTCCAGCGCCATTACATGCATGGCAGCAGCCGAACTAAACTACCCTTTAAAGACTTTTTCCACTTATTACGAGGAAGATGAGGCTCTGGACGAGAGGGTATATATAGAGATCATTGCGGCAAAAAACGATATCCGGACGAATTATATTGCTCCGGATGCATCGCATGCCCGGGCGTGGTGGGAGCGAGCTACATATTTGAACGATCTGCCCATAGCTTCCGGGTTTGTGAGTCAATATGCGTTGATGCAAGGTGTTCATGCAGCAGGGATCAGAGTACTGCTTTCGGGACAGGGTTCTGACGAGATGTCCGGCGGTTATCGCCATGCCAGCTATCGCTATTTTGCGGATTTGCTCCGCGCTCTGAGAGTGGGTAGATTTGGCCAAGAAATCACTTCCTTTTTGCGGGAGAATCCCTTAAAAAGTTGGGCAAATCTGGGCAAGATTGCGCTCTCTGTGGCCTTGCCGGAATCGGAATTATATGAGTTTGAGGCAAAGCACTACCGTTTTGATCCCTTTAGTAAAGAATTTGGTCGGCGGGCGCAAGAAAGCGCTCAAGGCAAGCTGATGGGAGAGATTATAAATCTCAAAGGCTCCCGCCTGAGCAGCTTTTTATTTAACATGATGCAAAGCACATCGTTGCTAACGCTGCTCCATTTTGAAGATCGGATGAGTATGGCCAATAGTGTGGAAAGCAGAGTGCCATTTTTGGACCACCGCTTGGTGGAATATGTCTTCACCCTTCCTGCCCAATATAAGATTAAGCCGCCCTACCGGAAGGTGATTCACCGGGCTGCTTTGCGCGATTTTGTTCCACAAGAAATTTCAGCAAGAAAGGATAAGGGAGTATTTGGCAGTCCTTTCTATAGCCTGTGGATGCGGAGAGACTTGAAGGATTACATTCAGGATATCCTGTATAGCCAGGAATTTCGCAGTCGCGGGATCTGGGATTTGCCGGAGATACATAATCGCTGGCGCAGCTTCCTGGCCGGGAAAGATTCAGATGCAGAGATGCTTTACAGTGTGATCGCCCTGGAATTGTGGCACCGAGTTTTTGCCCAGGAAATAGCATGAAGATTCAGGTTCCCCTATGCCTTTATGGGCGTAATTCCCTTCAGCATTGGGGAGCTAATACTAAAGTGATCAATAAAAAAGACTTGACGGAAATTGCCCGCAAAAAAATACTGCTTACCCTAAGAGTAATAATTGAGAAAAGACAAGGAGAAATAATGGTCAAGCTGAGACTGAGAAGAATGGGTGCTGGTGACCAGCCGTTTTACCGCATAGTAGCCGTGGATTCACGCGTGAAGCAAGTGGGTAAATATCTGGAATGTGTGGGCTGGTATGATCCCAAGCCGGAACCATCCAAGATCAATATAGAAACTGAACGAGTGATCTATTGGCTTTCAGTGGGTGCACAGCCTACCGAGACCGTACGCTCGCTTTTGCGCAAAGCCGGGGTCTTACAGATCTGGCACGAGCGCAAACTGGCAAAAGCAGAATAATAAAAAAGAACCGAGGTGTAGCATGAAAGATCTTATTGAATTTATGGTTAAAGCTCTTGTGTACGATCCCAGTGAAGTGTCTATTACCGAGATCACAGGTGACAAGATTACTCTTTATGAACTGCGTGTTGCAAAAAGTGATATAGGGAAAGTGATCGGGAAACGTGGCCGCACTGCCGGTGCTATACGTACTATAATCAACGCTGTATCCACCAAGCAAGGGAAACGAGCTGAGCTGGAAATAATCGAGTAAATGACTGCCCCTCACCTTATCGGAATAGGCAGGTTGGGAGGCAATGACAGTGAAGGTTGGCATCATGTGATGATAAAGCCGGAGTATAAAGCCGGTTTTGCTCATATGGTTAACCTGTATTTGATCTTTGCAGAAGATAGAGTGTTTTACGTAACTATCAGTGATAGAAAACAGTGTGAAAAGAAAACTTGGGTGCGATTTGCCGAAGATGGCATCGCCGAAGAACGTAAGCTGCACCGGGAAGTACTTTTGGCCATTGAAGATGAAGAACCCGAGGCGGATGAGGATGAACTCATTGGCCGGGATGTGGTCTATCAAGGCAACCTTTTGGGTTGTGTAGTAGATACATTCTTCAATGGAGCCCAGGATGTATTGGTGATCTCCACAGCTTTGGATACCGAGCTGATGGTACCAGTAGTGGAGCATTATCTGCCTGAGCTGCCTGAAGCGCAAGCTGCGATCTTTCTGAATAATATAGAGGATCTGCTCCTGGCGAATGGTCTCAGGTACGAGAACGGTGAGCTGCTCGAGATTTCCGATGCAGATTGAGGTATTGAGTCTCTTTCCGGAAGCTTTTACCAGCTTTTTGGCTACCAGCATAGTAGCTCGGGCTATTGAGCGTAAAGCGCTGGCCGTGCAATTGGATGATATCCGGCAATACAGCAGCAATAAGCATCGCCAGGTGGATGATTATCCTTATGGCGGTTTTGCCGGCATGGTGGCCACCCCGCAACCTTTGTGGGATGCGATCAAGGTCAAGCTGAGCAGCAGCTGGGCTCCGGTGATATACTTCAGCCCGCAGGGCCGGACTCTGAATCAGAAGATACTTTGTGATTACGCCTCTGAAGAGAGGATAATCCTGCTCTGTGGACATTACAAAGAGATCGATCAACGGATCCGCCGTCTGGCGGTGAGTGATGAGATATCCTTAGGAGATTTTGTCCTCAGCGGTGGCGAACTGGCCGCAGCAGTCTTTATTGACGGAATAGCCAGGCTGCAGGATGGAGTTCTGGGCGATATTTCAAGTGCTTATAGCGATTCTTTCTACCAAGGGAAGCTGGGTTTTCCCTGTTACACCAGACCGGAAGTTTTTATGCAGCAGAAGGTGCCGGATGTACTTTGCAGCGGCAATCATGCTAAGATTGAGGATTGGGCAAAAACACAATCCGACCAGCTTACCCGTACTCGCAGACCGGATTTACTGTAATCAGCCGTGCAAGCTGAACCCCGAGAGGGAAATGATAACCAATCAGGAAAGCTGAGATCTGTTTGTCTTTATAGCGTTACGCGGAACTTGACCGAATAAGCGGTTTTTTCAAAAGCGCCTGAAGTGCGACAATGATAAGGTTCATAAACACAGTATGAGGCCGTTTTTAAGCGCAGAAAGCGGCGATATGTGAGCTGTGCTTTGCGCCGTGGCATGCTAATTTGATCTCATCTTCTCCGAGTATATATATGGGAGGAACCCAATGGATATTCTGCAACAAGTTGGCAGAGACCAAATCAGAACTGACCTTCCCGATTATCGCGTGGGCGATACCGTGAAAGTCCATTATAAAATTAAAGAAGGTAGCAAAGAACGTATCCAGGTTTTTCAAGGCATCGTGATTCAAAAACGCGGTGCTGGCGTTTCCCAATCCTTCACCGTACGCAAGGTTTCAAGTGGAGTAGGAGTTGAAAGGATCTTTCCTAAAAACTCTCCTAATATCGATAAGCTTGAGATTGTCCGTCACGGTCAGGTGCGCAGAGCAAAACTCTTTTACCTGCGTCAGGCCAAAGGCAAAGCTGGAAGAATCAAAGAACGCCGGAGATTCACTGCATAGTTACCAAAACACACTAATTAGCCCCTTGTATATCTTCAAAACAAGGGGCTTTGTCTTTTAATCGGGATTATTATGATTACTATACTATATTACCAAAACCCCGATCTTTGCCTGGAAATCGAGATCGAGGAAGAAACCATCAATCGCATTGCTTTTTGCGATGAACCCTTGAATCAGGTAGTGGAGAGCCCTTTTGCGCAAGAGATCATCCGCCAGTTGGATGAATATTTCGCAGGCTCAAGACAGGAGTTTGACCTGGCTTTCTTTGCTACCGGGACCCCATTTCAGTTAATGGTCTGGGAGCAAGTGCTGAAGATTCCGTATGGCGGATATTTGTCCTATAGTGATATTGCCAGATTGATTGGTAAAGCTCAGGCAGCTCGTGCGGTTGGTAATGCCTTAAAGGCAAATCCTGTAGCCCTCCTGATCCCCTGCCACAGAGTAATTGCTGCGGATGGCTCAATGGGTGGATTTGGGGGAGGCAACAGGATCAAACGTTATCTCTTGAACCTTGAGCAGCGGAATCAGGGAGCATAGATGATCTTAGGAATAGGCACCGATCTCGTGGCAGTGGCACGCATTGCCCGCGTGCTGAAGCGAAATCCCCGCTTTGTGGAAAAAGTATTCAGTGGGCGGGAACAGGAATACTGTAACAAAAAAGCCAATCCAGCCCAGAGTTATGCTGCTCGCTTTGCTGCCAAAGAAGCCGTGATGAAGGCCTTGGGTACGGGGTGGGACAAAGGGATCAGCTTTGTGCAGATTGAAGTAATCCCACAGATTTCGGGGAAGCCGGAGATAGAGCTATCCGGAGCTGCCAAAGCCTATGCAGAGAGTCTCGGAATCCGCCAGATACACCTATCTCTGAGCCATGAAAGCGAATATGCCGCAGCTAATGTGGTCCTGGAAAAATAAATAGATGTTGAGCCCGGGCAGACAGCCTGAACAAAAAGCTGAGCAATATCTTGTTCATTTTACGCAGCTGAACTCTCGGGTAGACGATAATTGCTTGACAGAACAAGCTATCTCAATAATAAGTCCAAACTGAGGTAAATATGATAGATGCCATAGTGTTTTTGGGAATACAGGGAAGCGGGAAAGGTACTCAAGCCGAGTTATTGGCTGCCCACATCCGGTATCAGCATATCAATATCGGAGACCTTTTACGGGAGCAGATCAGCCGTAAGACCGAGCTGGGGAAAAAAGTCAACAGCACTATCCTGCGGGGAGACTTGGTGCCAGATGATCTGGTCTTTGAACTGATCCGGACATCTCTGGATCAAGACTGTCCGGGGGTTATCTTTGATGGTTTCCCCCGCAATCTGGCTCAGGCAGAATATTTGTCCAAACACTACCGGCTGGTTCGGGTATACTATCTGGATCTCAAGGAAGAAGATGCCATCAAACGCATCCAGGGGAGGAGGCTATGTCCCAAGTGCGGGGCGAATTATCATCTGCTCAGCCATCCTCCGCAAAAGCCTGGGATTTGTGATAATTGTGGAGCCACTCTGATCACCCGGGCTGATGATTCTCCCCAAGCCATCGAGCAACGGGTAAAAGCTTTTTTTGCCGAGACCTTTGCCCTCAAGTCCTTTTTTGAAAGCAAGGGCCTGCTCAAGAGTCTGCCCGCAGAGAAATCCATAACCCAGATCCATAATCTTGTCTTAAAAGATATCCATAAGGATTAAGTAATGCCAGGTCGTGGTCCAAATAAGTTCTTGGCTCTATGGAGCATTGCTTTTGTAATCCTGCTCAGCACCGTGCTCTTGACGCTGCCTTCTGCCTCCCAGCAAAAGCAGGTTACAGCATTTACGGCTGCGCTTTTTACAGCCACTTTTGCTTCTTGCGTTACCGGGTTTATTGTGCAAGTTATGAGAGGATATTCCAGCCTCTTGGGTCAATTGGTAATACTCGTTTTGATCAAGATCGGAGGCTTGGGCATAAGGCTGATTACTATCTTGATGTATGTAGGGTGTATTGGTCTTCTACCTTTAATCTACGCCCTATTCATGCGTAAAATACAACCAAAATTAAATTATGCTGAAGACAAAATTGCCATTGGCTAAGGAGATATTATGGCCAGATACGCCGTAATTGGATTAGGCAGATTTGGAATGACAGTAGCAGACATCCTCTCCGAAAGTGGGATGGAAGTAATAGCGATCGATAAAGACCAGGATTTGGTGAATGAGATCTCTGTAAGGGTGACCTTAGCTATATGTATGGATTCCACCGATGAGCCTGCTTTAAGATCGTTAAATCTCATTGAAGCTGATGCCGTTATCATCGGGATTGGTAGCAATATTCAGGAAAGCATCCTTACTGCAGCAATTCTGCGTAAAATCGGAGTAGGGATCATCTATGCCAAAGTGGAAAATCGCTTGCATGGCAGGATAATGGAGCTGATTGGAGTGCAAAATATCCTCTTGCCCGAAGAGATTGTGGGCACGCAATTGGCGAAAACTCTGATTTCCAGAAATGTCCTCGAATACATTAGTCTGTCATCCGGACATGTGGTGATGGAGATGGTTGCTCCCCGAGAGTTTGTGGGGAAGGATCTGCAGGAACTTTCTCTGCCTACAAGTAAGGGAGTAAATATCATAGCTATCAAATACAACTCTCTGTCGGTTACCGAAGATGGTCGCAACGTGGTGGAACAAGTCGTCAATGATATGCCCGGGGCAAACGACACCATAAATGAAGGGGATGTGTTAATTTTGATGGGACCCCAAAGTAATGTGGACAAACTGATCCACGAGACGACAGTAAGGTAGGATTGAATATGAAACGCTCCATGAAACAACGTTATCACCTTATGTTGGGTATTCTTTTAGGGCTGATTGTGGCTCAATTTTTGGCAATTCTCTTTACCATCTCACAAGCCAATAATCTCTACACTTTGGCCAGCGATATCCAATCAATCATTATTGTCTTTTTCATTTTGATCTTTATTTATATGATTGTGATATTCAATTACCTGCCTTACAGACTGTCTCGGGCTATCAACAGGATTAAAGCACTTATCGATGAAATCTCCAATGGTAATTATCAGATCGATATCGATAGCTCACTCTTTGAGCATGACAGTGATTTTGAGGAGCTTATCTTTTCAGTGCAGAAGATGCTGGATATCATCATGCGTTTTGATGCGGTGAAGGCAGATAAGATCTACGAGCATCATCAGCGCATCAGTCAATTGATCAATCTCTTACCGGAATTGGTGTTGATAGCTACAGTAAATGGCGATATCGTATACATTAACGATGTATTCAGAGCAAAATTTCCCGCGATCAGTGAAACAACCAATCTCAACGAAGTGATACACAAGAATGACTTTTATACTCAGATCTTTGAGACTATCACGGAATCTTTGAGATTTGGTAACAATGTCTACGATCACAAGGTGGATATTGAAGGCTCCTCCCAGACGGCCTTGATCAAGGGCTCGATAATCCGAAACCGCAAGGGAACAGTCTCTGGTGGTGTTTATATCTTGGAACTTATCGGTGACGAAGCATAAAATTAAAATAGTATATCAGGGAGATGAATCTATCAGGCTGGATAAGCATCTGGCGAATTTGCGGTTACAAGAGCTCCCCTCCCGCAGTTTTATTGAGAGTCTGATCGCAGAAGATAGGATTTTGGTGAATAATATCCCGGTCAAAAAGAGCTATCCCCTATCCTTGGGTGATGAGATTACCCTTAATCTGCCACCTCCTCCAGATTATGTTCTGAAGCCCCAAGACATTCCTTTGGATGTGGTCTATGAAGATGAAGATTTGGCGGTGATCAATAAGGCTGCGGGCATGATCGTGCATCCCGGTCATGGCAATCCGGATGGGACTTTAGTCAATGCCATTCTGCATCGCTTTACCGATCATCTTTCCAGCGGCAGAGACCCCAATCGGCCAGGGATCGTGCATCGCCTGGATCGCGGAACCACCGGATTGATTATCATCGCCAAGAATGATCTTACCCAGGTTGCCCTAAACCATATGTTTGCCAAACGTGAGATCAAAAAGACCTATCTGGCTATCACCACTGGCATTCCCGATCCCCCGGAAGGTACTATGGAGTGTTATATCAGCAGGTCTTTGAGCAATCCCCGCCAAATGTGCGTATCAGATCATGGGAAATGGGCGGTATCTCACTACAAGGTGATCAAATACTATCACTATTTTGCTGTGGTGAAGGTTATGCTTGAAACCGGACGCATGCATCAGATTCGCGTGCAATTTGCTGCTCACCACCTGCCGCTTTTGGGGGATCTGCTGTATAATACCAGACGCTATGTGCATTCGACCATACCCCAAAACATGAAGCGCAAAACCACGGAACTACTTACCACTCATCTTTTACGGCAGGCCCTGCATGCTTGGAGATTAGAATTTAATCATCCTATTTCCGGTAAGCCCCTGGATCTTTTTGCGCCGCTTCCGGATGATCTACTTTATACCCTTGATTGGCTGCAACGCTATTTTGCTATTGACACAGATAGCCGCCTTTTTAATCTGATACTAGAGGAAAATCGAAAATGGTAGAAAAGAACCAAGACCATACAGACACAGTATTTAGCTCCATAGAGGATGCTATTGAGGCAGTTGCCCAAGGTAAGATGATTATCGTGGTGGACGACAAAAACCGTGAGAATGAAGGTGATTTGTTCATGGCTGCGGAATTGATCACTCCAGAACAGGTCAACTTTATGATCACAAAGGGGAAGGGGCTTCTCTGCGCGCCCATTACAGTCGATATTGCTAAAAGACTGGACATACCGCTGATGACGCTCGAAAACAGCGAGCGGCAAGGCACCAAATTCACCATTTCGGTGGATGTTACAGCCGGGACAACTACGGGGATTTCCGCGTCGGAGCGGGCTAAGACCCTTGTAGCTTTGGCTGATCCCAAGACGTCGGAATTGGAAAATCCGCCCACAAAAGTGATCATTTGCACATCCGACAAATTTTCGCGACCGCTAATGAGATCAGTCATGTGTATATCTTTAACGTCAAAGCCAGCCAGATATAGGGCGTAAGCCATTTCACGGTCACCGTTAACACCTTTTTCGCGAATTATCGCTGCTTTGTAGCCAGTTGGTTTTCTTCTTGAAGACTCAAGTCCAAAGCTGTTAAGTGTGCCGATAAAACCTTTCCCAAAGCTAAAATCAAGGTCTTGTTTTTTGTAATTTTTAAAACGGCGCAGGGCATGTTTTTCGCCGCTTTGCATTTTATCAAGCAAGTAGGACGATTTGAACCAACTGTCGCGCAGGGCATCTATATCCAGATTGTAAGATGCTTTAAAATGATGCAAA
>JARRCD010000007.1 GCA_029982875.1 Candidatus Cloacimonadota bacterium
AGCATTAATCACCTGACGATCCACTCTTAATCAAGTCTTAATAATTAAGACTTGATTAAGAGTGGATTAAGAATTACTTGACAGCCAGAAAAGGGCAGGAAAAATGCTAACAAAAAATCAAGGTGGAAAAGCATGAAAGCTTATATAAAAGCAGGAATTAGGGACTTCTCCGGCAAGCTGGACGGCGCCATATACTACTATCATCCCCGGCTGAAACGCACCCTGATGCGGCGCGCCGAAGATGCCGATCCAGCCGCAAAATCTGGAATAGGGATATCTCCCGACAGATCAAGGCAATGCTATTTTCGAGGTTTTTCGATAAGATCAGATTCAGGGAACTGGTTGAGAAGATATTTCCAGTCCAGGAATACTCCAATAACTCCACCGGCATGTATTCCAAACTCATATCACTGTTCATATCAGTGCTGAATGGCGGGACTAAGTTTTCCCATATCAACTATATGGAGAATGGGATCCAGATCTTTGAACTGGGAAGCGGTTTTGATGACAATCTGCCTGATCCTGCATAATCTCATCACAGTGCTCATAAATCAGGTGCTGTCTACCAAGGATAAAGACAAGAAACTAAGAACGATCAGGATGGAATACTTGGTTATTCCCGTCCTCTTGGGAAAGGATAGTAGGGACGATGTCCTGAGGTTGGGGCTGTCTAACCCCAAAAGACAAACAAAGTTTACCGAAGCCCTTGATATAATAAAAGATATGAAGCTAACATGCTCCTGCAATGCAGTTGCCGAAAAGGAGGTGGTATAAACTGAATCAAATGTGCTTTGTGTAGCTTAAAAACACCCGCGAGATCAGCTCAAAAGCAGCCCCCAAAAAGGGGGTGAGAAAATCCTCCTGCATTATTTGGGATGAATAGCCGGGATATTGAGGATGGGGCACATGATTAGGGTGAGGGTATCCCCCTCGTTATTCCGGGCAGATTACGCGGCTAACCGGGAATAAATATTGCAGATCAGCACTAAGCTGAAGATGATCTTGACCAAGCTCGGGAGTGAAGCGCTTGGTTAAAAGTTCATATCTGCGCCATGATGGTCTTTACGGTATTGATCGGGATGGCAAAACCCAACCCGATATTACCACCGGTCTCTGAAAAGATAAAGGTATTGATGCCGATTACTTCGCCGTTGATATTTACCAGGGGACCGCCGCTATTTCCCTGATTGATTGCAGTATCGGTCTGGATCATATTCAGATATTGACGGTTCTCTTCCTGCAGTGAGATATTGCGTCCCAAGGCGGAGATCACACCCACCGTGACACTGGGTTTGGAATCATTCATCAGATATCCATAAGGATTTCCCAAAGCTATACTCCATTCTCCCACCATCAGGTTATCAGAATTTCCCAAACGGGCAAAAGGCAAAGTATTGCCCCTGATGCGCAGCTTGGCAACATCATGGATATCATCGATGGCAATTAATTCGGCATCAAATTCCCGCTGATCCGGCAAGACTACCTTGATTGCAGTAGCGCCATGTACGACATGGGCATTGGTGATGATATAACCCTCGGGATCGTAGATCACTCCACTCCCGATAGCTTGCACCTGACGTTGGATGGGGCCAAAGAAATCAAAGAAACCAAAGAAACCAAAATTAGACGGGATGCGTCCCCGCACAATTTCCGTCTTGATAACATTGACACTCACCACCGCAGGCTCTACTGCCAAGACGGCATTGGTGATGGCATTTTGCCGGCTGGTTCCGGTGCTATCGCAAGGTGCACCAGGTGCGCTGAAAAAAGTGGGAGGGGAAGGTTGGCGGGATTGGAACTGATTGATCAGAACCAAAGATATGCCGGCATTAATGATGAGAATAATAATGCCAAAGATGATGATCTGTGTAGCTCTCATTGAAATTTCCTAAGGATATTTTCTATAGTATTGATATTTACTGTAGTTTCAAAACAGGGACCATGGGGTCGTTCATTTAAAACAGCATAAACCGGATATTGCCAGGCATCGCGCACACCCTCTGTGAGGTCTCTATGGCACGCTACAGCCACGATCAGCTCCGGCTTGGTATCCTTGATTATCTTGCGCGCCAAAGAGCCACCAGTGGCAACTGCGGCCCTTGTGTGGTATTTGTGCACTAAAGCTTTGAGTACGGCTATATCACATTTGCCACAGGAAGCACATGCTTCGATATCTGTCGTAATCCGGATCTTGCACTTTGAATTTTGTAAACAGTGGGGTAAAAGCAGGAGGATATTTTGATGCCGCTTTCCCCGCGCTGCATTAACTACGGTTTTATTATTGTAATGTAGAAAGCTCTCCTGATAGATCTGTTTTTTTTGCCAGCAGATGAAGCTGAAGAACCTGGCTAAATAGTAAAGCATATGGTGCAAGGTCCATTTGGAAAAAACTGTGAGCCATCTTGCGGGAAGCTGATAACGGGTATTGATAAGACTCAAGAGCCAGGCTAAAACGAGCGCTGCCAGCACGGCAAGAGATAGCGTTATATACAGCACCTCAAATAGTGAAACTCCCTCCTGGACGTAGAATTTCCAGCCCAAGCCTAATAAGATAAAACCGATAAACAAAAGGCTGAAGCTTGTGAAAAAAATGAAGTTGGCAGTTTTGGCGGAACTCTTGGTCATTTCCCCAGCTTCTCGCCAAGCTCAAGTTTGGCACCCAGATGATAAGCCCAGGCACTCATGATCTTCTTTCCGGCTGCTTGCACTTTTTGAACCAGGATTTGTCCATCTGAGCCAGCAATGGCAAAACCTTCATTTTTAATGATTTTGCTGATGCTGCCTGGGGCAAAATCAGAGCTTTCAGGCAGAGACTTGGCCGCTAAGATTTTCAGCTTTGACCCGCGCCAGAGCGTATAAGCTCCCGGTTCCCAAGAAAAAGCCCGGATCTTATTGAGTAGGCTGGTTCTGGTTTGCGAAAAATCCAGGATCAGCTCTTCCTTGGTAATCAATTTTGAATAAGTTGCGGCATCATGATGCTGTGGTATTTCAGGTGTCTGAGCCAAATTCGGTAATAGGTCAAGCAGAAGCTCAGCAGCCTGCTTTGCCAATCTATCGTGCAAAGAGCTGAAGTTTTCACCATCCCAAATCTCAAGTTGCTTTTGGCTCAGGATGGGGCCGGCATCCATCTTGGCCACCAGTTTGAAGATGCTGTTTCCAGTTATCGTATCTCCCTGCAAAATAGCCGTTTGGATCGGAGTAGGACCGCGATATCTGGGTAAGAGCGAAGGATGCAGATTGATCGCACCCAAGGGAAAGCCCTGGCGCAAACTCTTGCCGATAAACAGACCATAAGAGGCGGTAACGAGCACATCGGCATCATAACTGAGAATGCACTTTACAGATTCAGGGCTGTTCACATCTTCAGGACTAAATAGCTGCAATGAGTGTTGCTTTGCCCAAAGTGCCAGTGCTGTATCTGCTTTTCTGCGCTTGCGGCCTTTGGGACGAGGTGGCTGGCTAAGCACCAAAACCACCTCATGTTCAGAAGAAGCGTGCAGTTCTTCCAGGGCCGGGATGGCATATGCAGAACTGCCGGCAAAGATAATCTTCATGGTTCTGTGTCTATATCATCAGCGATGTTGACACCGTCCCTGGCTTTGGCTTCCAAATCCTTGAGTTTGCGCTTCAGCATAAGTTTGGTGAGAGTTGAGACATGATCAGTAAAGAGCACGCCATTCAGATGATCATATTCATGCTGAATTACAACCGCTTCATAGCCTTCGGCTTCGGCTTCAATGCGTTTGCCAGCCTGATCTTGGTATGAATAGCAGATTTTCATGGCTCGAGGCACTTTGGCAAAAATATCAGGCAGACTCAAGCATCCTTCTTCGGATACTTGAGCGCCTTCTCTATGGTGAATTTCAGGATTGATCAGCACACGAGGATTCTTTTTGTGCTCTTCCAGCCCCCACCAAGGATCGATGGCAATGATTCTCAGCTCTACTCCCACCTGATTTGAGGCTAAACCTACACCATCTCTTGCGTACATAGTATGAATGAGATTGGGAATATATATCTTCAGATAGGGATCGTCTATATCTACTTCTTTTGACTTCTTGCGCAGCATCGCATCACCATAGATCCTGATCGGAAGAAGCTTTGGCATTGCTTATTTTTCCTCTTTGTTGCTATTCAGGATAGAAATAATCGCCGAGCGCTGAAATTCCACTCTGATATTATTTGTATCATCAATCTCGATGACTACGACGTCTTTATCCGGTTTGATGGTTACCACACGGCCATAGATTCCGCTGGATGTTAATACTCTGTCATTAACCTGGAGGCTATCCAGCATTTTTTGCATTTCTTTATGACGCTTCTGTTGGGGACGGATCATGAGAAAATACATGATGGCAAACAACACGGCAAAGAAGATCAAGGATGAAGCCATTGATCCACCTGCGGCGGGAGCAGTACCTTGGGCTTGTAATAAGATAAATTGCATTTTTATTCTCCTGTTTTTTTTTTATATTCCAAAGAATCTTGGAAATACGCGAATCACTATTTGTAATAACACATTGGCATAGATACCGGCAAGTAAATCATCTATAACCACACCCCAGCCGCCGGTAATCTGCTGACTGCGGTAAATAGGAAAAGGCTTGGCAATATCAAATACTCTGAATAGGATAAAGGCATATAGACCGATAAGCCAGCTATGAGGTAAAAACAGAGTGGCGACAAAATAGCCCAGAAACTCATCCAGCACGATTGCTTTAGAGTCATGTCCCAGGATATCTTCCGCTTTAGTGCAGAGCACTACCGCTGCCAAAGCAAAACCAAGGATCAGCATCGGTAGGACCAAAGGGCAGCTGCCATCATAGAGCCAATTGGGCAACAGCATATAGATACCATATCCGGCCAAAGAACCAAAGGTTCCCGGAGCCAGAGGAATGAAACCAATCATCAAGAGACTGGCACAAAAGGTGCTGAAGGTGAGCTTTTGTTTCATAGAGTAATCTCTATATAAGCGTCCTTCCTGGCTTGTTCGAGCCATTTTTCATAAGCTTCCATTTGTTTGAGCTGAAAGAGATAGCTCTCTAATTGTTCTTTAACTTCTTCATAGCTATATATTCTCTGAGGCAGTTCTTTATCTCTGATAAACAGATAAATAATTCCTTCGTTTTTCAGCACTTCTGTGGGCTCACCCACGGCTGTATTCATAATAGGCGCAGAAAAGAGCGGGGGAATATCTTCAGCGGTAAATTCTCCCAAGAGACCTCCGTCGGCTGCGGATGCAGTATCCATGGAATACTTTCGCGCCATTTCGGCAAAATCTGCTCCAGCCAGGATCTGATTCCGGATATCTTGCATCAGGTTCATTTCTCTTGCTTCATCTTCTTCGGTCGGAGAGACTGTTTTAAGGATGTGGCTGGCTCTGATCTCTTCACCCCGCCTATCGGTAAGCAAGATGATGTGATAGCCAAATTGTGTCTTCACGATGGGGCTGATCTCGCCTACTGCCAAGGCAAAAGCGGCATCTTCAAAGGGCTTTACCATCATGCCTTTTTTGAAAAAACCCAGATCTCCCCTTTGCTTGGAGCTGGGACAATCGCTATAATTAGTAGCCAGTTCGGCAAAGTCTGCTCCATTTTGAAGCTCCAGGTAGATACTGTCTATTTGAGCTTTGATTTGGTTTTCCATCTCTGCTGAGGGCAGGACCTCCCGCATGATCATCCGGAGTTCCCAAGAAACGGGTTTTACTGCCAAAGTATCTTTACTGGTCTCATAAAATTCTCGCATTTCTTTTTCGCTAATCTCGATATTGGCAGAGATATGTTTGTCTATTAATTCTTCTGTGAGTGCATTTTCGGTGATTTGATCTTCAAATTGCTTTTGCAATTCGCTTTGCGTGAGGCCTGCTTTGCCCAATTCGGACTGAAAAGCTGCTGCACTGGGATATTGCTGTTTGAGCTGTTCAATATAATTGCTGGCATAATCCTTGATAGCTTTTTCGTCGATTTTTATATCCAGTTCTTTAGCTTTTTGAATCATAATTCTTTGGTCAATCATGTAAGAAAGCACATCTTCGGGAACGAGCATTTCTTCCTTGATTCCGGAAGCGCGCATTTGGTTCATCTGCTGTTCAAGCTCTGACATCAAGATGATATCTGAGCCTACCTTTGCTACTATTTTATCCAAGACTTCGGCGTAATTGATGATGCTAATGCACAATATCAGTATGGTAAAAATCAGTTTTCTCATGTAGTATCCTTTAATAATAATAGATTTTATTGTTTTGGGATTTGATCTCTTTCAGGAGTTCCTGATAGATCTCTTCCTGTTTTTCTGTGATTATTCTTTGTTTTATCTCTTCGCGGTGAGCTTCGAAACTGGGCTGATAATCACCTTGTTTGCTATCTGTATAGCGAATTATATACCAGACCTCGTTATTTTTTACGAGGGCTGGGTGCAAGGGCTCCAATTTACTGGCTGTTTGCCAAAAGAGGGAATCTGCAGAAGCTGGTTCCACATATCCCATCATGCCGTTTTGTGAGCGCAATTCGTCGATAGAATAGCGTTTTTGAGCAATATTGAAGTCCAGACCCTGATTAATTCTTTGCAATATCTTTTCCGCAGTCAATTTATCTGGCAGCGCGATGCGTTGAATCTCATAAGTCATGATGGCCTTGCGAAAATCGTTTTGGTGAATCTTGAAATACGAAAAGAGCTGATCTTCAGAGATCTTGATCTTGGCCAGATTTGCTGCAATCAGAGCATTTGCTTTCACCTTCTTTTGAGCATAAGATATGCGTTCTTTTACTATTGGATCGCGATCCAACTGCTGAGCTTCCGCGGCTTGGGCCAAGAGGGTGAGATTGACCCAATCTTCTACATAACGCCGTTTTTGTTCCGGGCGCAGGTTTTCCCAAGCCTCTTCGCCGACTATAGCTTTGAAGGTCTTAAGGCTCAATACTTCACCATTTACCTCTGCTAAATATTGATCCTCATCGCTATTGCTATTGCTATTACAGCCAGACAGCAGCAAGAGCAGCAGCAAACAGCTCATAAAAACCGGCTTTATCATAGAAATGGTGGTGTATAGGTAATCTTAATATATGGTTGTTTTTCTATTATGGCAGAGCTGGGATGATAAAATTCCACTTCGCCAAAATCTTTACGCTCGTAATTACTCAGAATCACGATGCCATGCGGCTGCACCACAGTTCCATCCGCAAAGGTCTTTTCCGAAATATAGGCTTGGATAATAGGCGTGATATTGACCAAGAGGGAATCGTCGTTGCAATTCATGAAACTGGTCATGTTAGAGATAAATTCCGGAGTATACAAATCCACAGTAGGAATAATGGCATTTTCTTCCGGTCTTTCCTTCAAGATAAGGGCAGCTACGCTGTATGAAAAAGTGTTTTGAAAATTGGGTAGCTCATCTTTAATATAGAGCACCAGTTCAGCTTTGTTTATGGTAACTCGTTTCAAATCCTGCGCACTGAGCTCTTCCCCGTATTGATCTTTGAACATGGTAAAATCTGGCTGCAAATCAACATAGATTCTTTGCGGACTAAAATTGCTTAATTTCCATGCATCCGGACTGACCTCAGCTTCAGGATGGGAAAAGCTGTAGGCATTGAGATTAGCATAAACGCTGAATTGAGCGAACTCGCTGGTATCGTCCCACCAGGCTTTTTTGTAATCAAAGCTTAATCTGCTGCCACTATTAGGGGTTGATAGCTTGAGTTCGACAAAGCCATCGTTACTTTCATCAGCTTTGATCAAAATATTCAAACCTGTAGAATCGGCATCGGCCTGCCAGTTTCGGATCAGCTCAAAGGGTAAAGCTACGCTGATGGTATCCGCACTGTTAATGGTGGATGTGATTTGAGTGGTAGCTTGGGGGATCAGGGTATAATCACTTTCCATCAGTGTATCCGGATCTGCTGCCCAGCCGCTATTGACTTTGTAAAAATTCAAGGTAAGCGGGGCTCGTTCTATGGCACTACTCCATTGTATTACCAAGTCCAAAGCCAGGTTTTCGATCTCAGTATAAGCTTGAATAGAATCCTGTGGCTCCAGATTAATAAAGCGCAGGATGCTCATCGCTTTTGCCCCTTCCCAATTTCCCACCAACAGATTCTTGCGATTTAAATTCAAGCTCAGCAAGGAATCCGCAGGAAAACTGTATCCGCCTACTGCAGCTTCCAGATCCTCAAATGTTAGCGCTTCTATCTCAGAGAAATTGGTCCCAGTGAGATTATCTTTTTTGGTACATGCTGCCAAAAGCGAGATTAGCGCTATCAGCAGCATTAAATAAGTAGTTCTTTTCATATATTCTAATCCTATATATTAAGAGATTTTGTAAATTAGTAGTTATAGTAGACTCTGTGGATATGTAGATATCGGTCAAGCTTTTTCTTTGGCAGGCGTCTTTTGCAAGAACTTAGCATGGCGAAGGAGCTGTGGATAAGTTGTGGATAAGTATGAGTTTTTATCCACAGCTTATCCACCAAAAAATGCTGCAAGCCTTTTATCAAAGGCTTTTCCACCGTTATCCACAAGAACTCATACACAGCTGTGGATAAGTAGGGATTTTCAGCGTGTAAGCCGCTATTTATAACCCTTGAAGATGGTCTTTGGGGGAGTAATATTTTGGTCATATTATTTGCTAATTTCTGATCTGTTTGATCATCAATTCTACCAAAGAACGAAACTTCTCATCGTCCCGAAATTGATTCTCGATCATACGTTTGGCATGGAGGACAGTGGTGTGGTCCTTGCGATTGTAGTATTTAGCTATATCCTTAAGGGAGAGAGAAGGGATCAAGAGATTTGCCAAATACATGGCGACCTGTCTGGGAAAAGCGACATTAGGTTTGCGGCTTTTGTCCATCAAGAGTTCAGGGCTGAGCCCAAAGGTCTTGCATACTTGGGTAGTAATGGCATCCAGAGTGATTTCCCGGCTCACTTCAGAGATCATATCCGCCAAAATAGTCTGGGCCATCTCAGCATCGATATCTTCCGGATTGAGCTTATTATAAGAGGCATAAGCCAGGATGCGAATCAGGGAACCTTCCAAAGCTCGCACCGAGGAGGTGATCTTATCGGCCACAAAGTTTATCACTTCATCGGAGAGGGTGATATTTTCCGGCTCGGCTTTTTTTCTGAGGATAGCCACGCGTGTTTCAAAATCCGGATTCTTGAGGTCGGCCAGAAGACCGCTTTCAAAGCGTGTAACCAATCTTTTTTCCAGATCAGGAATATCTTTAGGAGGGCGGTCTGAGGTTAGCACTATCTGTTTTTTATTGTCAAACAGAGCGTTGAAAGTGTGAAAAAATTCTTCCTGAGTACCCTCTTTGCGGGATAAAAAGTGGATGTCATCCACCAGGAGCAAGTCTACTTTGCGAAATTTGGCTCGAAAATCCGGCATTTTATTGCTGCGGATACTATCGATCATCTCATTGGTAAAAGCTTCACTGGTGGTATAGTAGATGCTGCAGTTACGTCCCTCGGTGAGCACAAAATTGCCTACAGCTTGCATGAGATGAGTTTTCCCCATCCCGCTTTCTCCATAAATAAACAAAGGGTTGTAAGTATAGCCAGGACTTTCGGCCACAGCTTTAGCGGCAGAATAAGCAAAGTTGTTATTTCGTCCCACGACAAATTCTTCAAAATTGTATCGCTCATTCAGCTTGGCATTGAGACTCACCTTTTTATCGCTATAATCAGGCATGTCACTCCTTTCGTTTACAGCACGATACGGATGGGTGATAAACTGGATGTCATACTTTCTGGCATAAAGGCTATAAGATATTTCAGCCAGTACCTCTTTGTAGTTTTGATTCAAGTAGTTTGCACTAAATTGAGTAGGCACCCTGATTAAAAGCTGCTTATCCGACATATCCACCAGCTTGGTTTCATAAAACCAAGTCTTAAAACTCTGCTCGTTGATATTTAATTCAAGTTTGTCAAGTATGTTTTGCCAAATATCTTGATCCATAAGTATATCCTTTTTGTACAATTTATCCACATTAGCTGCAAAGGCCGCAATAAAAGCAAGCCAAGAATGTAACTGCCTAAAAATATATGACTTAAACGTCAAGTATAAAGCTGTGGCTAAGTTCTCATTAAGACTTATCCACCACTTATCCACAATAAAAGTCTTGTTAACTATCATACAAAGCTTTGGCTGATAATACAGGCTGCTTACAGCTGCTTAAGGAAGGAAAAATATAAGTCCATTTTTTGTCAAGCAGCGTTCAAATAAGCAGATATGTGCCATAAATATACTCGAAATCTTTAAGAACTTGCATAAATATAAGATAACAGCCTGAACTGAATTTTGCATAATTCGCTATATGATAGATAAGAATGTGCCATACATATAATTCTGGATTCTGTGATTTTTTTTTGGCTGTCAGATTTAGCAGAACTGACATATCCCCCTCATGGGGCTTGACTCAAGATTCGCAATAGAGCGATGAGCTTGCACCTCGGTGGTAATCTATGAGATCATTGCACCTATAAGCAATAGTGAAAAAGCTCGGGCAAGAGGCGAGAATTAAAAGCAAAAAAGGAGCCCCCGTATGGGAGCTCCTTTATGCTTTGAAATTTGCCCTGCGAGCTTATTTCATCATGATCATTTTACGGGTTGAGCTGTATTTCCCGGCATTCATTTTGTAGAAATAGATTCCGGTGGAAACAGCCTGGTTGTTCAGATCTGTACCATTCCAGATCACGCTGTATTCGCCGGCAGCCTTGGTTTCCTTTACCAGTTGTTTCACCAGCTGGCCTTTGGCGTTGTAGATTTTGATATTTACGGGGCTGGTTTCTTGAACACTGTAGCGGATCGTGGTAGTAGGATTGAAGGGATTGGGATAGTTGCTTTTCAGCTCAGTTGTTAGGACCGGAGCGGTGGAATCTTCGGAGGGCGTACCACCATTGCTATGCACGCTGAAATTATCCACGTAGAATATGAAGGCATCATCGGATACGCAGCGGATTGCAATATATACATCCTGTCCATCGTAAGCCGAGAGGTCATAGAGATATTCAGTCCAGTTTGTAGGAGCTTCCACATATTCGGCTCCAGTGATATATTGGAAGCCTTGAATAAGGATCACATCCATGGTGGAGACACCCACGCGGAAGCGTTCCAGACCGTAGTCTGAAGTATGGCTTCGGGCGTAGAATTTGAGGGCACTGTTATCTCCCAGATTGATGCGCGGGGTGATCAGCCAATCGTTGTTGGTCGCATTCACGGCGGCAAAGCTGGCAGCCATCTTATCACCTTCATAGGGAACGAGATCAGTGATCGGAGGTACGGTCTGAGAAGGATTGAAGACGATGTATGCCATGGCAGATTCGCTATTGGGGAAGGAGACATCTTGAATTCCGTAGGTAGCGGAATGGTCTTGATCCAGCAGAGTCCAGGAACCAAATTCGAGGGCAAAATCTTCGTAATCCTCAAAGCTATCCTCGAGAATAGCTTCCTCCAGCTCCAGATTTACATTTACAGCAATGGTAGCAGGGGTAGATTCACCGGTATGGTAAACCGCAGAAACGCCATAGGTATATTCGCCGTTAGGACGATCCATATCGGTATAGGTGGTATTTTCGGGATTAGCGCTTTGATTGATCAGGGAACCATCACGATATACTTTGTAACCGAGGAGCACGGCGCGGGTTTGATGCTTGGCTGGGGTGCTGAATTTGTTGGTGAGATCATCTCTGGAGCCCATAGTCTGGGTTTCGGCCAAGGTCGGCAGCTCGATGGCTTTCATGGTAGTGCCTTCGGCAACAAAGCCCTGCAGCAGCCAGTTATAAGTAAGCTCTGGATTGATCTGAGTGAGAGTCTGCCACCCGCCTAAATTCATCATGTTACCTTTACCTTCGATCTGCGGACCATTATCGCAACCTGCCGGGTAGCCACCCTGCGTATTGACGTTGTAGCCAAACCAGAGTTGCATGCCCGCGGTGATCGGGATGGGGTTGGTCAAAATCACGGTATTCCACTCTTCGATAACGTGGTTTTCCGCCACCTGGCTATGTACCAGGGTGCCGGGAGAGGTGGCGCTGCCACCGGTCCATACCTTAATGGTGTAGACAGCATTTTGGAACATGGGCACATACTTGATCTGAGTGAGGATGGAGCCCACGTAATCAGCCAAGTCAGTGGCATCATAGCGATGAGCAACGTCGAAATTTGCGCTGCCGTTTGTGCCGATGCTATTGCCCAAAGCGCTGTTATCACTCCAGGAGAGCCATTCCCCCACCGGTGGCGGCACGGGATTTACCCAATTCAGGGTGACGTCATTGCCCGCTACTGTAGCAGCCAGCTCGGCCGGAGGCTCAAGGGCTTCCACGGTAACTTGCACCGCGTTTGAAGGGGCGGATTCTCCTTCATCATAGGTGGCAGTCACGGTATATTCATAAGTGCCATAATCCAGTCCTTCGTCCACATAGGTTAAAATTTCGGCATCGGCTACATTGCCCACATAAGCGCCATCACGATAGATGTTGTAGCCGGTAAGTTCGCGGGTAAGTCTTTGCGGAGCGGCGAATTTGCGAGTAAGATTTTTCTGCACAATCAAGACTCCGGTCTGCTCCGGGTTGGGAGCTTCAGCAATAGCCTGCGGCATCAGCAGGCGATCGGGATTGTGATCCAGATAACCTTGAATTGACCAATTGTAAGTAAGTTCTGCATTGACCTGAGTGAGAGTCTGCCACCCGCCGAAATTCATCATGTTGCCTTTACCTTCGATCTGCGGACCATTATCGCAACCTGCGGGGTAGCCAGTCTGAGTATTGACATTGTAGCCAAACCACATTTCCTGTCCGGCAGGAACTGGGACTGCAGTTGAGAGTTCCACATTATTCCATTGCCCGATAACGGGTGCCGTGACGGTTTGGCTGTGTACCAAAGATCCGGGAGTAGTGGCACTGCCACCGGTCCAAACTTTGATAGTATAGGTACAATTGGCTTCATTCGGAACAAATTGGATATGAGTAAGGGTAGAGCCTTGATAGGGAGTAAGATCGTTAACATCATAGCGATGGGCAACGTCAAAGACGGCGGCGGAACCAGTGCCGATACCCATACTCAGATCGTTGATATTGCACCAGGTGATCCATTCTCCATCAGGCGGAGGCTGCGGAGTGTCCCAAGTCAGATGCACATCGGTACCTATCACTGAGGCTTGGAGGTTAGAGGGCGGATAATTATCGAGGGGGTATCTGCCGTCAAGGGGGTTGATCACCGTAGAGTTGTTTTCTACTACGGGAATCATATTTTCTGCGTTTAGTTTTGATAGAGTTCCTAATCCTGCGATTAGAATTACTCCTAAAATCACAATTTTTTTCATGCTGTAACTCCTATTTTAGGTTATTATTATTTTAGTTTAAGATACGTCCTTGTCGTGATAAGACCAGGGTTAAGAGACATTATATGTTTTATAAATATAGCTTAGTTTCTTGACAAACCCAAAGAACCAGCTGCTGTTATTTTGTAAAGGGAAAAATTACTGACCCGCATTTGGCGATTTATTCAGCCGCTGGTTTTTTCCCTACAGCTGCGATGTAAATGACAAATTCTTCAATGCCATCGATTTTTAGAGCATCATTCATACCTTCATCCAGAAAAGCGCCGATCATACAGGCCCCACCATCAATAGCTTCTGCAGCGAGATGCAGGTTTTGGCCGATGTGTCCGGCATCCAGATAGAGATAGCGATAGCCGCGTTGAGAATAGCGCCAGGTAGTGCGATAAGGAACAGCGGTGAAGATGAAATTGACAGCAGAGCTGTGCACCATTTCCTGTCGGAAGCAGCCTTCAAAGATTCTGTTTTGGATTTCAGGGCTTTCATCGACCAAGATCAGGCAATGCTTGATGGGGTGGTAATAGTATAAGCCGGGTTTGAGACCAGTAACACGATGCACATTTACAAAAGTCTCGATAGGATGGCGGGAACCGGCAGAGGGGACATTGCGGAAGGTGATTTCCATACGATCATTGGAGCGGAAATCCCGGGCCCAAGAGCAAGCGTAGAGCAGGAAGGAGAGTTCTTCCAGACTGAGATTTGCCTCACTGTATTTACGCAAGCTACGTCTTTGTGTTATAGCGTCTTGCAAAGAGATCTTGCCAAAATCCAATTTAGCCACAGCGGGCAGGGCAAAGAGCTCACCGCTTCGGGCTTTGATGGCATCCGGGCGGGGGAGTCCGCATTCCTGATCGCTCTTATCGGCATAAATATAGCGGGTAAGGCGCACAAAATCCTGACCGATAGTTTTGGCTTTGGGCTTGGCTTCATTAATCTCTTGTAAAAGGGGTTGCACGGCGTTTTCCAAAAGCTCGATTTCTTCCAGACTGAGTCCAGTTTCTTGATGGATATCTTCATTTGCATAGCCGCGGGTTTTGTAATACAAGTAATCAAAGGTTCTGGGTTCCATTTTTACGCTCCTGTTTTATAGGTATTAGATAAGATCATCCTGACCTTCCTGGTGAAGTAATTCTACTACTTTTTTTACTTCTTCAGAGCGGTCTTTAGGGGTAATCAGGATAGCATCTTCGGTCTCGATCAGGCAGAGATTATCCACCCCGATCAAGGCGACAAACTTCTTGCTATGAATATAATTATTTCTGGCATCGAGCGCCAAAAAGGGTGCGGGTGAGTAATTTCCTTGCGCATCCTTGGGGCTGATCTCGGCAAGAGCTTTGAAACTGCCTACATCGCTCCAGCCGAGGTCTACCGGGATCACCGCCGCCGATTCAGCTTTTTCCATGATCCCGATATCAATGGGAATGCGGGGCATATGGCGGTAAAGCTCGGCGATATCTGCGTCAAATCCTTGATTCTGCCAGACTACGCTAATTTTTTTACAGATTCCGGCCACCTCGGGCAGATAGCGCTCAAAGGCGTGAGTGATGGAAGATATAGTCCAGCAAAACATTCCACTATTCCAAAAGAAGCTTCCCTGGCGAAGAAAATCCTTAGCAGTATCCAGATCGGGTTTTTCTTTAAAGCGTTTTACCGCATAAAGCTTGTGCGCCAGCTCGGGCCCCGCTTCGATATAGCCATAGCCTGTAGCGGGATAATCCGGAACGATTCCGAAAGTGATCAGAGCTCCGCTGTCAGCGGCTTTTTCAGCGCTTTGTAAGGTATCAATAAAGCTGTCTTTTTTGCGAATAACGTGATCCGCAGGAAGCACAATCATGGCGGTATCATCGCGATAGCGTGTTTTGAGGTATTCCACACTAAGGGCGATACAGGGGGCAGTATTCATACCAAAAGGTTCGCAGATGATATTCTCTGGAGGCAAAGTTGGCAGGTGTTGCCTGACCAGGTTGCATTGCTCAGCAGCGGTTACGATATATATATCATTAATCGGGATCAGGGGTAAAAGTCGGTCCACAGTGAGCTGGAGCATAGATTTTTCTCCAGCAATCTGCAAAAACTGCTTGGGATAGTGTTTGCGGCTTTGAGGCCAGAATCTGGTGCCGGAACCCCCAGCCATAATAACAGCGATCATCTGAATTTTCCTTGTTTTATAATAGATTTTGTGGACATTATGGCGCGATAATCTGGGTATCTTCGGGATAGTTATAGAGCCATACATCCTCAGGAATCTTGGTGTCTATGAGGATTTTGGTAAAATAGTAGCTTACCACATTATCCGAGTTATCGATATAGCTAAGCTCTTTGACCAGGCCGGTATTATCATCTATCAGGGCTTCTATTTCCTTGAGCATGGGATCCTTTTGCAGAGAGAGTTTTACCCGGCTGTGTCCATTGCTGTTTTCCAGGATTTGCACTTTAGCTTGATCCCAATACAATTGCAGTATCTCGAGGGGATTCATGCGGCTATACTCAGGGAGGATATCACTTTTGTAAAGGATATGAGATGCGCCGTCATATAGTTCTGCCTTGCCTTTATCTATATACAATCTCTGCACATTAGGCTCTGAAAAACTCATGAGCAGCTTCCCGGCTTGAAAGTAGATCTTGCCCTGATAGCTGATTTCTTTATTGAGGCCATAATAGAAGTTATGTTGCTCCAAATTGGCTTGAAAACTGGTAAGCTTGGAGTATCTGGAGCTGAGCCGTTGATACAGTTCAGCGCTGCTTTGAGCACTGAGGATGCCCCAGATAAGCAGCAGGGCAAGGCTAAGCTTCTTCATTCATCACTCCCAGGCGGATGAGATCATCACGATTGGCCAGGACATCTCGGGATTTGCTACCTACATGGGGACCTACTACTTGAGCCTGTTCCAAAAGGTCTACCAATCTTCCGGCGCGGGCATAACCTATCTTGAAGTGTCTCTGCAGCATGGATACCGAGGCGGCACCGGTTTGCACAACGACTCTGGCTGCTTCGGGGAAGAGCTCGTCATCCCATTCAAAGAAGCCATCACGATGTTCATGCAGCTCTTTTTGCAGAGAAAAATCCTGTTTGGGTTTAGGTTGCCGGGCTAAAAATTCGGTAACCCGGGTGATTTCCTGATCTGATACGTAAGCTCCATGGATGCGTTCTGAGCTGGCTTTGCCTGGAGGAAGAAAGAGCATATCGCCGCTGCCCAAAAGGCGTTCTGCTCCTATTACGTCCAAGATCACCCGGCTATCTACGCGAGTGGTAACCTGAAAGGCGATACGGGCGGGGAAATTGGCTTTGATGATGCCCGTGATAACTTTGATGGAGGGTCTTTGAGTAGCCAGGATCAGGTGCATGCCGACCGCACGTGCCATTTGTGCCAGGCGGGTGATAGGCATTTCGATATCCTTGCCGCTGGTCATGATAAGATCGGCAAATTCATCTACGACGATCACTATATAGGGGAGTTTCTCCATCTCGGGATCGCGGCTGCATTTATTGTTATATCCTATTATTTCCCGCACTTTGGCTTCCTGCAGCAATTCATAGCGGCGCTCCATCTCCTTTACTGCCCAATACATGGTTTCCAGAGCGGTATCCGGATCAGTTACCACATCTCCAATCAGATGCGGCAGATTCGTATAGGAAGCCAATTCCACGCGCTTGGGATCGATCAGGATCAATCTCAGATCATCAGGAGTGTCTCGCATGATCAAACTCATCAGGATGGTATTGATACAAACTGATTTACCGCTACCAGTGGCACCGGCAATCAGGAGGTGGGGCATCTTGGCCAGATCGGTGATAATGGGATGTCCGGAGATATCTTTGCCCAAGCCGAAAGCAAGCTTGGATTTCATCTTTTGCATATCTTCACAGAGGAGCAGGTCTTTGAGATAGATCATATCACGGGTGAGATTGGGAATCTCAATCCCGATCAAGCCACGTCCGGGAATAGGAGCTTGCACCCGGATGGATTTAGCTTTGATGGCCAGCGCAAGATCATCTGCCAAAGAGGCAAATTTGGAAACCTTTACTCCCTTTGCCGGCTCCAATTCATATTGGGTAATAATGGGTCCGATATTCACATTGCGCACTTCAGCTTCGATGCCAAATTCGGCCAATTTGTTCTTCAGGATTGCGCTGGTATTCAAGATTTGAGTTTCAATTTCCTTGCGGTCTTTATCCGAGAGCTTGATGGGGCTCTCCAAAAATTCTTCAACCGAAGGCAATTGATACTGGCGAGCGTCGTCTAAATCTTCATCATCCTTGTATTTATTGGTACTATGAGCTTTAGCAGTTTTGGGCTCCGGACTGAAAGCCGGCGGCAATTCACGGGCTACGTGATCTGAGATATTGGGAATTGGATTATCGGTATCATTACTTTGAATCACGGGTTTATCGATCTTGGTAGGAGGCTGAGATGTCCTGGGTTGGGGACTGATTTCCTGCCAAAACAAAGCAGCCCAACGCCGGATACGGGGAAACTCGATGATAGCGAGCAAAAAGAGGATCATGCTGCCAATCAGAATAATGCGGGCACCGGTATCTTTGAAGATGGCCGCTAAGAGCCGGTATAGAGCCAAAGGCAAAACACTCTGTGAATATCCATTGAGCTGGGAAGCAAGCAGAGCCTGCACACAGAAGAGGATAAAGATCATAAGATAGGCTTTTTGACGGGAATTCTTCAAATCCGGATTTACAAAAAATAGGAAGGAGTACACGGCAATGATTATGAAGCCCAGCAGCGAGAGCCAGTAACCAAAGATATAGATAAAGGCATAGCCAAAGAGAATACCAAAGATGCCGATGGGATTGTCCGTCTGCTCACCCGAAGAGCCAAACCAGGTGAAGATATTGCCGGTTTCCCTTAGTGTTTGCATATCCTGATTGATACTTTTGTAACCCATTAAGAGGGAAATAATGACCAGCAAAGAGAGCAATGAAATAGCCGCACTAATCAGCCGTTTCTGGTAGTTACTGAGGCCTTTGTGCTGTTTTTTGGTTGTCTTTTTGCTCTTGTTTTTTGTTTTTGCCATGGCTTTGTCCTTATACATTGAAGCGGATATTTAAGATATCTCCATCCTGCACCAGATACTCTTTCCCCTCCAAACGGAATAGTCCCTTTTCTTTGAGATGCTTTTCGCTGCCGTGGGCAATGAGATCCTCATAGCTAAAACACTCAGCCCGGATAAATCCGCGGGCTAAGTCACTATGGATCTTTCCTGCGGCATTAATTGCCGTTGTGCCTTTGGTGATTGTCCAGGCACGCACCTCATCCGGCCCCACGGTAAAAAAGGAGATCAAGCCTAAAAGCTCATAACAGAGCATGCTAAGCCGGTCTTTGATGGACATATCCATACCCATGTCTGCCATGAAGAGCTTGGCTTCATCCGCTTCGAGAGCAGCCAATTCTTGCTCAAATTTACCCGCAATTACTTCCGCCATATAACCCTGCTGCCGGAAGCGGCTCAGAAGTTCATCCTGCTGCTTAAATTCCTTTTCGGTGGTATTCAGCAGGATCAACAGGGCCTTGGCACTCATCAACTGAAAGCCGCGTACGGCTTTTTCTTCTTCATCGGGCAGCTCTAAGGAACGGATGCTATTATTATCCTGCAGATGAGAGACAATGCGTTGCAGGGCTTTTTCTTCGATCATGAGCGCCGGAGTCTTAACCCCGCGCTTGTAGCTAAGTGCTATCTTTTCCAAGCGTTTTTCAGCAACCATCAAGTCTGCCAGGATCATTTCCTCTTCAAAGTGGGAAAGCACCTTCAGGGGGTCTGTATCCTGGTACAATTGATCCAATTCTTCATCCTTGAAGGCGCGTAAGATCAGCACAAAAGCATCGCAGCTCTTGATTTCGGAAAAGATTGTGGATTCGGGATTTTCCGTTTCCCGGGCAAAGATGCCGGGGAAGTCATGGAATTCGAGATTGGCATAGATGGTTTTCTTGGGTTGATACAGTTCACTTAAGCGGGTGATGCGTTCATCCGTAACTTGGACGATGCCGATATTGGCTTCAGTTGCGGGAGGGGAATATTTATCCACTTCATGATCAGCACCGGTAAGGGCATTAAAAATAGTAGTTTTTCCGCTTTTAGGCGGACCGATTAGGGCGATCTTCATGATTTGTCCTTAGTTTGAGAGGATTTGTTATATTTTTCACCAGCACTGTACAGAGCTCTGATTTCATAATCCTGCAAAACCCTCCATCTGCCCACAGGCAGGTCTTTGAGCAGCAAGGGACCAAATTGCAGGCGTCGGAGATTTTTAACCTTGGCGCCCACGGCTTCGATCATTAGTCTGATCTGATGCTTGCGTCCCTCAGTAATTACCATTTTCAGGGTCATAGCATGTTCGCTTTGGCTTTTTACATACACACCCGCACTTTGGGTAAGTCCACCTGCAATTTCCACCCCCTGGCGCAATTTGGCGATAGCCGGGCGGGGAAGTTTAGGTTCGATCTGCACCCGATATACCTTTTCCACTTTGTGACTGGGGTGCGTAAGCCTTTTGATCAGCTTGCCATCATTGCAAAAGAGCAGCAAGCCTTCGCTATTTTTGTCCAATCTACCGGCATAGGGGAGAGAGGCAAAGCGGGACGGGAGTAAGTCATATACGGTTTTGCGCTTGTATTCGTCGCTTTGAGAGACCACATATCCTGCAGGTTTATTCAGGATGATAAAGATTTTTTCCGTTTCCGCTTTGAGCAAGCGTCCTTCAAAGCTCACCTCATCGCGCTGGGGATCGATTGTGGACGAGAGATCGGTGCAGATAACTCCGTTTACGCTTATTTTTCCGGAGCTTATCAAGGCTTCTGTTTTGCGTCTGCTACCCAGATTGCAATCTGCCAAAAAACGATTGAGCCGAATCATCTCACCAGGCTTCGAGGCTGTTTTGGATGACGGTTTTGAAGATGTTGGCAAAGATCTCACTTAGCGCTTCCTCTTTGGTATTGAATCTTGCGGTGCTATTATCGGATACTTTATAGATTTCGCTGCTGCTAAGCGCGGAATTCTCATAAATAACTTCATTTTTCACCAGATCGGTGAAGACGACATTGATCACCATTTTGATTTGATAATCCTGAACCTGATTGGCGCTATCATAGCTATAGATCTTCTCCTCAAAAGAAGTTATCTTACCTTCCAAGGAGCAATCAGGCTCCTGAGTTACCAAACTCAAACGCCCATCATTGCGCACGGCCAGCGATAGCTCATTCAGAGCTTTGTCTGCCAACGCAAATTCTGCTGTCAGATTTTCAAAGGGCTCCACCCGAATTTTTTTTAAATGCGGGTAAGCATTTGAATAAACTGAATAGTAGCAGCTACCAAGCAGTAGCAAAATCAGAATCGGTAAAATAAATTTCTTGACCATTATAGTATATCCAAAAAAAACTAGTATCCTTGTCAAGTTAAACCTTAAACGAAATAAAAAAAACTAACTTATCAAGCCCCAAACAGGAGGTAAACCCAATGGCCAAGAAGTATATTTCACAAGCCGAAGCTGCCAAAAAACTCAAGGTCTCTGACCGCGTGATTCAGGAAATGATCAATTCCAGGATCTTTGAAACGAAGATGGTGGGGAAAACCCAAAAGATCGACGAAGATTCCCTCAATGAATGGCTGGAAAACCTCAATGAAGACGAAGAAAAGCTGCTGGCTCTCAAACGCGTGATCTGCCACTTTGAAGAGTATATGCGTGCCGAAAACATCTTTCTGGATTTTCATGCGGAGAATAAATACGACGCCATCCGCATCCTCAGCGAAAAAGCCAAAGAACTCAAACTCGTGCGTGATGCCCGCTGGCTCTATGAAGTAGTGGTGGCGCGCGAGGAATTGATTTCTACTGCAATTGGCAATGGAGTCGCACTTTTGCATCCCAGACATCTGCATCCCTCCAAGATCAAATCTCCCTCCATCCTCTTCGGCCGTTCACAGGAAGGCGTGGATTTTGACGCCCCGGATAACAAACCGGTCAACATCTTCTTTATGCTCCTTCTGCATAACGATAAACAGCATCTCTTTTCCCTATCTTACATCTCCAAATTGGTCAATAATCCCGAGGTGTTGGAACGTTTACTCAATGCCAAAACGGAAGAAGAGATCCACAAGATCTTCAGTGAGACCATGGCAGAGAAAAATTAAGGAGTTGGCATGAGAAAAATACGGATCATCATTGGCAGTAAAAGCGATCTTGATATTTGTAAACCACTCTGCCAGGTATTGGACGATTTTGCAGTAGAATACGATTTCCAGATAAGCTCCGCCCACCGGAATCCGGAAAAGACCACCAAGCTTGCCGAGACCGCTGAAGCTGAAGGATTTAGCCTGATCATCGCCTGCGCTGGAATGGCCGCTCACCTGCCGGGTGTGCTTGCCTCGCACACTTGCTTACCGGTGATCGGGGTGCCGATTGCTGCAGGAGCATTAAACGGTCTGGATGCACTTTATGCAATTGCCCAAATGCCACCCGGAGTACCAGTGGCCTCGGTCGCAATCAACGGCGTGAAAAACGCTGCTCTCCTAGGCATCCAAATACTTGCCCTCCAAGACGATGAGCTAAAGGAGAAATTCCGGACCTACAAAAATAGCCTAAAAGTATAGACCTTCATAAAACACTATCAATCAACGCTGGCTCACAGTGCAGTAAACTGAGTTTTCGTGAGGCTGTAAAAGCGGACAAAATATGCCGTAACTACCTATCCTGATAATGGTTAGCTATCAGCATAGCGCAGTTTTAGGGCGCTACTTTGAGCTCTAAGCGCCAAGATTGATACATTATCTTGGGCAAGAGCTGAGCAACAGTTAGCCAGCATAAGATCATCCTATTATATGCCCTCAGTTGTTTGTATCGCAGCAGCATAGCTTGAGCATTACGCCTGCGAGGCGTATTGGTGGCGTAATACCAGGGAGGAAGAGGTAGCGTCCTGCTGCATACCGAAGATTTAGATGTGGTATCTTGACGGATACACCGGGAATGCGTTCCGTAGCGGTGGATTCCAAGGCTCGGTTTATTGATATCCGTTATTCCGTTATGATAGTTCTAACTTCCTGATCCCTATCTGCCTTATTCCTGACCGCGATCCGGAATTTTAAATCCAGGGTGTTTTCGCCAGTACAGCTCTGGGGATAAGATGAAAGGCGGTGTGCTTGAGCTAACGTAAGCATTGTCTTCCGGCAACTGCTTGTTTTCGGTAGCAGAGCGAAAATTTGCCTTGGGCAGGGTTTTATGGTGCTCATGCGGCAGGGACGGATAATGCGGTTCACACTCCGGGCAATCAGCTGACCAGGGGGGGGGTGACGGGTTGTACTTGATACAAAGAGCGGAAGCATTTATCCAGAAAAGCGTCATCTTGTGGTTTGCAAACGGCGGGAAACCGTTCCTATGTACCTTGAAGGCCAAAAGCAGCTTTTAAATTCCTACATAGCAGGGAAAATCTTTTAGTTGCATCTTATATACGGCTTCCGCACCCAGTTCGGGCCAGAGGAATGTTTCACATGAAACAATGCATCTGCTGAGGACGGCAGAAATCCCGCCTATAGCGATCAGATATATTGCGTTTGCTGCTCTGATAGCATCTACAGTAGCTGGGGCTCTGTCGCCTTTGCCGATCATAACTTTGAGGCCGGCGTGAAGCAAAGTGGGGGTAAAAGGATCCATGCGGGAACTGGTGGTTGGTCCTATACCCCCACAAATCTTTCCTGCCGCAGCAGGGCTGGGGCCACAGTAAAAAATGGCGGTTTGAGCAAGATCGAATGGAAGCTGTTCTCCGACTTGCAAGATTTTACACAACCGTTTATGAGCTTGGTCTCGTGCAGTATAAAGCGTTCCGCTGAGCAAGACCTTATCCTTGTAATGCAAATCCAGGATTTCCTCTGGGGAGAGGGGTAAAGAAAGCTTGATCGTTTTGAAGCTCATAGCCAGACCTCACAATGGCGATGGGCATGACACTCAAGATTTACCGCTACTGGCAAACTGGCAATGTGACAGGGTGCCTGCAGAATATGCACGGCCAAGACGGTGTTATTTCCTCCCAGGCCTTGAACTCCACAACCTCTGGCATTGAGCTCTGCTTTGATCCGGGCTTCCAATTCCGCATAGCGAGGATCAGGATTTGCTCTGCCAAGCTCTTCAAAAATAGCCTTTTTGGCCAGCAGAGCTACACCTTCAAAATTGCTACCGATTCCGATTCCCAGTATCAGTGGGGGACAGGGTCGGGATCCAGCGGCCAGAACTCCATCACATATATAAGAAACGATGTCGTCGGAGCTTGCAGCGGGACTCATCATTTGCAAAAAACTCATATTTTCTGCGCCGCCACCCTTTTGCGCAATCACGAGCCGGAGGGCATGCCCGGCGGTAAATTCCGTATGGATGATTGCCGGAGTGTTATCTAAAGTATTATGACGAGCAAAGAGAGCTTCATTTACGATGCTGGCTCGGAGGGGACAATCCTGTTGAGCTTGTCTTACTGCATTATTGATGGCCTCATAAAGGGAGCCATCCGTGATATGCAGGTCTGTGCCCAGTTCGGCAAATACTACTGTTGTCCCCGTATCCTGGCATAGGGGGATTTTGTCCGCAGGAGACAGGGAGTGATTGGTAAGAATGGTGTTTAGCACATCCTTGGCGATTTCATCGTGCTCATTGGCCATGGCTTTGCTTAGTGCTTGGTGGACTTGGGGATCGCAATTAAAGGTGATTTCCGAGATTGCCCGATATACGGCTTGCTGGATTTTAAGGGAGGAGAGTAAATGCATTAGAGCCCTTTTTTCCGTTTGATGAGGTATTTTAGCAGTAAAGAGCCGATATCCTCAGTGATGGATACGGGATTATATTCTACCTTCAGTTGATGGCAGGATTCTTTTAAAGATTGGTAGAAGCCATTATATCTGAGCTGGTATTCTTTGCGGATCTGCCAAGGATTTACGGTGATCTTTTCTCCGCTTTCGCTATCGATAAATTGAGTTTCACGGCGGAATTCCAAGCTTTGTTCATAAGGATCAAAGAGGTGAAAAACAAGGAGTTCATGCTGGTGATTCCGGAAGTGTTTGAAGGTTTGAATGATCTTTTGATCATCTTCCATCAGGTCTGAGATGATAATGATGAGGCTGCGTTTTTTGATGCGTTCCGCTATTTCATGTAAGGGACTTAAGATATCGGTAGTGGATTCCGCTTCGAGTTGTACCAGGCGGGCAAAGATCTGTGCGGTATAGGACCGGAAGGCTTTGGGGCTGAGGGCAGAAGTTATCTTATGATTAAAAGTATAGAGTCCGGCGGCGTCTTTTTGGGCTATCATCAGCCAAGCCAGGGCGGCGGCCAGGCGTTTGGCATAATCCATCTTGCTGATCTCGCCGGAGCCATAAAACATCGATTTGCTGTGATCCAAGAGAATATAACAGCGGAGATTGGTCTCTTCTTCGTAACGCTTTACATAGTAGCGACCGGTGCGGGCTACGATCTTCCAATCCACGTTTTTCAGCGATTCACCGGGATTGTATTGGCGATGATCGGCAAATTCAACGCTAAAGCCATGGTAGGGAGATTTGTGCAGTCCGATCAAAAAACCTTCCACAATCTGCTTGGCGCTAAGCTCTAAGCGGCTCAATTGGGCCAAATTTTCATCACTTAACAGAGGCATTTATTTCTGCGCCGGGCGCCACAAGAGCGCGATGGGGATGATGATCATATAGGCGATTACGAGCAGGATTGGGGAAATAGTGATTTCGTTGAAGCTCATAATCACATAAGCTAAGATCAGGATTACGGCACTAATAAGCAGCAAGAGGTAATTTGCCTTGCCGAGTTGGATTCTGTTTTTGTCTTGTTTTGGCATAAGAGCTCCTTTTTGGATCAGAAAGCGAGTATTTATTACTTGATAAAAGAAAGGTGCAGAATTTGTCAAATAGTTTTTCACATAGCATGGTAAGAATCGTGGATTTGTCGATAAGCAGCCTCAGAGAGCTCCGAGCGAGTTTTACCCTGAATCTGGACTATGGGTTCTAAGATTCTGATTTCGGCGCTGATTTTGTGGCCTAAGAGTTTCATGAAGTGCGGGAGAAAGGTCATATTGCCATACCAGCAAATCAAATCCCGGTTGCGGTCGCTGAGCTTCTGATGATCTATGCTCTGGTATTTTATGCAGACGGGAAGGATGGGGCAATCTGCATTGAGAGCAATTTGAAAGAGGGAGCGGCGGAATTCCCGCACGGTCGTGCCATCGGAGGAGGTACCTTCGGGGAAGAGCACAACGTTGAAACCTTGCTTGATAACAGCAGTAAAGTTTTGGATCTCGGTTTTGAGACTAAGATGTTTTCTGCGATCGGTGTATAAGGAACCGCCCAGGCGGGTAATCGTTCCCAAGAAGGGATTATTTCCCATTTCTACTGAGGTAATAAAGACGAGATTTTGCAAGCTGGCGAGGATAATGATATCGGTATAGGAAACATGATTTGCGACCAGCAGGCAGGGTCTATCTTGGCAATCATTCAAGCGCTGGAGATTCTGGAATTGAAGGTCGATCTGAAAGGCTTTCAGAAATTTCTTTGCCACGCGGGAAGTATTTTGGATATTGCGTTTGCGGCGCAAGATGGGATCTTTGGTACAGAGTGCTATGATCCAGCCCCTAAAGAAAAACTCAAGTATCAGCAACAAGTGGCGAAAGAAGCAGAAGCAAGCTTTCACAGCAGCAGAATCAGTTTTCCCGAGGTTTGCGCAGGACTTTTTCCTGCAAGTGACTAACATCAAGCAGGGTGAGAAAATCTATGCATTTAAAATTCTTATCCAAAGCTGGTGAGCCATAAACCTTGGCTCCGGCCTTGAGGTAGGAGGCCAGCAGGGAGGGGATGATGTCCTTCATCTGGGCTGCATTGATGAGGGTGGAATCGGGATTTGACTGCAGTTGACGTATGGTGCCGCGGATTTTGAATCTGGTGCGGGGACGGACGTGGTGTTCATTGCTGAGGTGTCCATTTTGGAGTAAGTAGTGGTAAATATTATGAATTTGTTTGCGATCTGTAGTTTTGATACTGGAGCAGCCAAAGAGGTAATTGGCTCCGCTGGCTTTAATGTATGCAGAAATGCCTTCCCAGAGCAAGGCGATGGTAATGCCATTACGATAATCCGGATGCACGCAGGCGCGGCCCAGCTCGAGTTTAGTTCCCGGTAAGCGGTTGATCTGTTTCATGTGAAACTCGGTGGCAGTGTACCATTTTTGCTTAAACCGGGAGGATTGCAAACGGTAGGTACCGATCAGCATATTGTTTCTTTTGTCGACGATAATCAGGTGGTCGCAGAGTTGATCAAATTTATCCTTATCTAAACCGGAGCGTTTGCGTTTTTTGAGCAATTCAAAGAGAAAGACATCGTGGCGTAATTTCAACGCCGCATATAATTCTTCGCGGGTATTGGCAGTTTTTACGACGAAGTTTTTCTTTTCTATCATAATCGGAATATGAGCTCGGAAGTTCTTCATCCGTTTTCTGGTCAGGATGCTTAGCATCGCTACCATATTGATCTTTGGGTTCAGTGCTATCATCAGCTCTCTCTTTCATGGCTAAGATTCAATGTCTTTCACTTTCACCAAAACCAATAAAATCTGTCAAGCGCAAAGTGTTAAGGCTAAGGCTGATTTTTTTATTTGACATAATAAGCAGGCCGAAAAAGCATTCCAATCAGTAAGGCAAAAATGTAGCTTCAGGGCGAAAGTTTAGTTGCGAATGTGGCGATTAAAACTCGAAGAGACCCTTTTTTATTGACAAAATTGCAGAGGACAGATAATGTTACCGTTTCTGGAAACTTGCCTTTATGGCAGACTTAATAAGGTATTACGGAGTTAGTAATGAAGATACTAATCACAGGTGGTGCGGGCTTCATCGGTTCGCATTTGGCCGAACGTCTTCTGGAAGAAGGCAATGAAGTATATGCGATAGATAATCTTTCTACGGGAAGTCTGAATAATATTGAGACCTTCCGCAACCATCCCAAGTTCCATTTTTATATAGGGTCAATTCTCAACCGGGAGCTAATGGACGAGCTGATCTCAAAGTGCAAGCAGGTGTATCACTTGGCGGCAGCAGTAGGGGTGAAATATATAATAGAGAATCCTTTACTTTCGTTGAAGACGAATATTGTAGGCACGGATAACGTCTTGGAATTATGCCTCAAATATCGGGCGAAGGCCTTGATCACTTCGACCAGCGAGATCTATGGCAAGAGCGAGAAAGTCCCGTTTGCCGAAGAGGATGATCGACTTTTGGGCTCTACTCACATCAGTCGCTGGGGTTATAGCTGCTCCAAGGCCATAGACGAGTTTTTGGCTTTGGCTTTTTATCGTGAGAAGAAGCTTCCGGTGGTGATAGTGCGTTGTTTTAATACTGTGGGTCCGCGGCAGACGGGTCAGTATGGCATGGTTTTACCCAAATTTATCAAGGCTGCGCTTTTGGATCAACCTCTGGTGGTATATGGTACGGGCAAACAGACCCGATGTTTTGCCGATGTTTCAGACGTGGTATCTGCCTTTATCAAGCTGATGAACACCGTTGAATGCGAAGGTAATATCTATAATGTGGGTACTACCGAATCCATCAGTATTGCTGATTTGGCAGAGAAGGTAAAGCAGATGTGCCGCAGTAAATCCAAGATCGAATACATGAGCTATGAGGCAGCTTTTGAAGAAGGATTTGAGGATATGATGAACCGCATGCCGGATTTGAGTAAGATCAAGGAAAGCATAGACTATGAGCCTCAGTACACTCTGGATGACATCATTAATCGTATTATAGAGTATTATGAAAATTAGACAATTATGCAGTGTTCTGATCCTGCTGCTGATCAGCATGGGTTATGCCTTGGATATTCCGCTATCCGATGTACCGCAGATCTCGATCAGTATCAGCGGATATGTCGAAAACCCCGGCAGCTATAAAGTTTATCCGGTTGACAGGCTTGCAGATGCCTTGGTGCTGAGTAAGACTCCGCTGGCCTTGAATATAAGGCAGCCTGCGCCATTGCTGGAAGAGCAGGACGTGCTGCAGCAGATAAATCCGGTACCGAACTTGCGGGATGAAGAGGCTGACGCACCTGACTATGAGAAGTATCAGAGTTTACGGCACATCACTATATTCCGCAACAATGAGACGCAGGTCTATGATCTCTTGAGTTTTTACCGGCTGGGAGAGATCTCGCAGAATCCGTTGTTGCGTGATGGAGATGTGATTCACGTTCCTGTGATCCAGGATTTCATTTCTGTATCCGGAGCTCTGGGCTACACCGGAGATTTGGAGTATAAAAAGGGAGATACCATAGGCAAGGTGATCGAGCTGGCTTTGGGAACTCTGCCGGATGCCGATCTGAGTGCGGTGCGGTTAAGCGTATATCAGGGCAAGGGCGAAGCATATCAAGTGAGGCTGTTGGATTTACTTGCCAGCCCCGAATTGGAAGCTACCGCCATCAACGCGGGAGATCGTCTCATGATTCCGCATAATACGCTTTATAACAAGAAAAAGATAGTGAATTTGAGCGGGCAATTTGTGCATCAGGGAGATTATGTCTTGGCTGAAGATGCTACCCTCTGGGATGCCATACAAATGGCAGGAGGAGTCACTGATGAGGCTGATATTGATAACGCTGTGATCTTAAATCAAGCCTACAATGCCGAGCCGGATCCCGAATTTGAGAGGCTAAAGCTGAGTCCGCCCGCTGCCTTGAGTCCCCTCGAATATGCCTATTTCCGGAACAAACTGCGGCAGGCAAAAGGGCGGTACAGTGTAGATTTTAGGAAGCTGATCAATAGTGGAGGTGAAGAGAGTAATATCACCTTACGCGATGCGGACTATGTCTATATACCGCAAAGGCTGGATATGGTAAGAGTAAGCGGTCAGGTCCAGAACCCTGGTCTTTTACCCTATCAGGAAGGTCAGAATTGGCTTTATTATGTGAACCAAGCTGGAGGATATGCGAATAATTACAGTCGGCGGGGAATCAGAGTGCTAAGTGGCAGCAGCGGAAACTGGGAAAAAGCGAAGAAAGATGAGCCGCTTATGCCGGGGGACACCGTCTTTGTGCCGGATAAATTAGACCGAAGTTTGTGGTTGGACTTAAAGGACATAATAGGTCTGACAGCTTCTGCAGTAACGATAATAATCGGGGTTCAAAACCTCACAAAATAAGGAGTTTATACAGGATGAAAGTACCGATGCTGGATTTGCATGCCCAATATGAGGATTTAATGCCACAGATCCGTGCACAACTGGACGAGGTTTTTGCTACGCATCACTATATCATGGGCGCTCAGGTAAAAGAGTTGGAAGAGAAGATGCAGGATTATCTGGGCATCAAGCATGCCATAGGCTGTGCTTCGGGCACAGATGCTTTGGTCTTGGCAGTCAAGGCCTTGGGTCTGGGTGCAGGCGATGAGATCATCACCACCCCGTTCACCTTTTTTGCCACGGCCTCATCGATCTGGCGAAACAACGCCAAACCGGTCTTTGTGGATATTGATCCGCAAACCTTCAATCTGGATGCGAAGAACATAGAGCAAGCCATCACCTCGCACACCAAGGCGATCATGCCGGTGCATCTTTTTGGGCAATGCTCAAATATGGATGCGATCATGGAGATTGCTCAAAAGCACAAGCTCAGAGTGATCGAAGATAATGCCCAGGGTATAGGCTCTACTTGGAATGGTAAGATGAGCTGTGCTTTTGGAGATATTGGCACGCTTTCATTTTTCCCCAGCAAGAATCTGGGTGCCATGGGCGATGGCGGGATGTGCCTGACCAATGACGCGGAGCTTGCCACTGCTTTGCGCCAATTGCGGGTTCACGGTGAAGGTCCCAAATACTATCATAAATGTGTAGGGCTAAACAGCAGATTGGATACTATTCAGGCGGCTGTGCTATTGGTAAAGCTGGATCATCTGGAATCCTGGAGCCAGCAGCGCCGGGTTAATGCGTCCTATTACGATAAACATCTGGCCCATGTGGGAGATATCAAGACTCCCTATATAGACCCGCAAGCCAGGAGCATTTACAATCAATATACGCTGATTACTGCACGGCGGGACGAGCTAATGGCACATTTGCAGAAGAAGGGTGTCGGCTGTGCCGTGTATTATCCCTTGCCCCTGCACTTGCAGGAATGCTTTGCCGATTTGGGCTACAAAGCCGGTGATTTCCCGGTAGCAGAAGAGCTGGCCAAGAAGGTTTTATCCATCCCCATCTATCCTGAATTAACGCAGGAAATGCAACAATACGTAGTAGATAGTATAAAAGAATTTTTCAGCTAAGGAGAGAATAAGTGCGATACATTGTATGCATCAAACAGGTGCCAAATACCACAGAGATCAGGATTGATCCGGTAACCAACACCCTGATTCGCGAAGGAGTGGAGAGTATCCTTAATCCCTTTGATGCTTATGCCATCGAGGAAGCGGTGCGACTCAAAGAGGCACATGGCGGGGAAGTAATTGCCCTTAGCATGGGTCCTCCCCAATGCGAGACCACCCTGCGGGAAGCGGTGGCTTTGGGGGTAGATCAGATCATCCTGCTTTCGGACCGCAAGTTTGCCGGAGCGGATACTTTAGCTACCAGCTTTACTTTGGCTGCCGCCATCCGCTATGTGGGAGATTACTGTCTGATCCTTACCGGGCAACAGGCTATCGATGGCGATACGGCTCAGGTGGGGCCTGGGATAGCTGCGCATTTGGATATTCCCCAGACTTGCTTTGTGCGCAAGATCGTGAGCATAGACAAGAGTAAAGCCATCGTGCAGCGTTTGATGGAGGATGGTTATGACACTGTGGAGATGCAACTGCCGGCTTTGATCTCGGTAGTCAAAGAGATCAATACTCCGCGGCTGCCTTCGCTAAGGGGGAAACGCAATGCCCGTAATGCCGAACTTAAGGTCTTAACTGCCGATGATCTGGGACTTGACGAGCATCAGATCGGGCTCAACGGTTCTCCTACTCAGGTCTTGAATATCTTTAGTCCAAAGCATGAGAAGCAGGTAGAGAAGTTTGAGGGTGATGCGGATGAAGCGGTGGATTTGATAATCAAGCGCTTAGATGAATTTACCAAGAGATGAAGTTATGATCCCCTTTCCTGATATTAATCCTGAAATAGTCAATTTTTCCCTTTTGGGGCTGAATCTGCACATACGTTGGTATGGTTTGTTTTATGTCCTCAGCTTTGTCCTGGCCTATTTTTTGTATCGTCCCTTACTTCGGTTTAAGGGCATCGAATTGGATCGGGACAAATATGAATCTATCATCTTTTATTTGATGCTGGGAGTTATAATTGGGGGCAGGATTGGCTATGTATTGTTTTACAATTTGATGTATTATCTTGCTCATCCTCTGGAGATTTTTGCGGTCTGGGAAGGAGGCATGAGCTTTCACGGGGGTGCTTTGGGTGTGATAATTGCCGGCATCCTCTTTTGCCGGAAATACAAGCTCTCCTTCATGGCTATGGCAGACCCCGCCATGCCCTTGGTAGCCATAGGTTTGGCCTTGGGGCGATTGGGTAATTTTATCAATGCCGAGCTGTGGGGTAAGGTGACGACCCTGCCTTGGGGGGTGATCTTCCCCGGTGCCGGAGAGTTACCCCGCCATCCCACGCAGCTCTATGAGATGCTGACCGAGGGTTTACTCTTGGGTTTGATATCCTACATCATTCTGCGCAAAAGGCTCAAGAGTGGTTTGGGCTTTTGGACCTTTATCGGCGGTTATGGCATTGTGCGCTTCTTGATTGAATTTGTGCGGGTGCCGGATGACATTAGTTTTTATGAAGATTTTGGCTTTATCTTTGGGTTTATGAGTATTGGCCAGTTTCTTTCGTTGCTGATGATCATTGCCGCTGGGCTGGGGCTGTGGATGCTATACAGGAGGAAGGCATGAGACGATTTTTGTTAGTAATCAGCCTGGTGCTGGCGCTGCTATTGGCATCGTGTGCCGGGTTCAAAGGCGGCGATGAAGCCAGGTTGCGGGCAGAACTCCGCAAATGGGAAAACTTTACGGGTAGTGGCATCATGGAGGTCTCGGCTTTTGGTCTCAGTTTGCGCAAACCCTTCACTTTTGCCAAGAGCTTAGAGCAGATGCGGCTGGATGTCATAGAAGGGGGCATCTTTGGTGCTGGAGCAGCGCCCTTGCTCAGTGTATATCTGGGAGAGTATTTCGCTTTTAAATCTCCGGCGATGCCGGCCTTGGAAGCTATCAATCTGGCAGATAAGGTCCCTCGGAGCGCTAATGCTCTTTTTGCCTCGGAGGATTACATCTACGATCATTATGGGGCTGAGATCATCAGAGCAAAGGCCATCGTGCGGGATAGCCTTACCATCCAATTTGCTCCAAACTACCAGCTCAAATCTGTGCAAGACCGCAAATCCGGCCTGAATCTTAAGGCAGCTTACAATAGCCGCGGGGATATCGATACCATAGACATCACGGCTGGCAATGGGATGCGGGTTAGCTTGATATTTGACGAAGTTTCCTATGCCAAGGCCGATATTGTGCCTTTACCTCCTCAACAAGGCAGCAAGCAATCTCTGCAGGAGATCCTCCAGGATGGCGGGATGAGGCAAATTTTAAAAGGATTTTTGGGTAACTAAATGATATCACGTTATGCTTTACCGGAAATGGATCGCATCTGGACTCAAAAAAACAGGTATAGCTGCTGGCTGGAAGTGGAATTGGCAGCCGCCAAAGCCATGCACGAAATGGGGATTATCCCCAGCGCTGATTTTCAGGCTATAAACGATAAAGCTGATTTTGATGAGGAGCGCATTGCCGAGATCGAGGCTGTTACCAGACACGACATGATCGCCTTTCTCACCAATGTAGGCGAATATGTTGGTCCCGCAGCCCGCTGGATTCATTATGGTATGACCTCATCAGATGTTTTGGATACAGCCACCGCCTTACAGCTCAAGCAAGCAGGAGAATTGATCTTTTCGGAGCTATACCGTCTGGCGGAGACTCTCAAGCTGAAAGCACGTGAACACCGTCATACACTATGCATGGGGCGCAGCCATGGCATTCACGCTGAGCCTACTTCTTTTGGCTTGAAATTTGCCCTTTGGTATGATGAAACTCAACGTAATATTCGGCGCTTGGAAGAGGCTATCAAAATCGTGAGTGTAGCGCAGATCTCCGGAGCTGTAGGAAACTATGCGCATCTGGATCCGGAAGTGGAAGCACGCGCCTGTAAGTATCTTGAGCTCCAGCCGGTGAATATCTCCACTCAGGTCATCCAACGGGATCGTCATGCTCAATTTCTCTTTACCCTTGCTCAGATAGGTTCAACCATCGAAAAGATAGCCTTGGAAATCCGACATCTCCAGCGCACAGAAGTCCGTGAAGCAGAAGAAAACTTCAGCAGCGGGCAAAAGGGCAGTTCTGCCATGCCCCATAAACGTAATCCTATCCTCAGCGAACAGCTTTGCGGTCTTTCCCGCATTCTCCGCAGCAATGCCCATACTGCGCTGGAAAATAACGCCCTGTGGCACGAGCGTGATATCTCGCACAGCAGTGTGGAACGCATCATTTTGCCGGATAGCTGCATTCTCACGCATTATATGCTGGTAAAATGCACGACCCTGATCGATACTCTGGCCGTGTATCCCGAAAACATGATGAAGAATATCGAGCTCACCGGGGGGCTGGTCTTCTCGCAGGCTTTGCTCTTGCATTTAGCCAAGACCGGTATGAGTCGCGAAAAGGCATACAGCTTGGTACAGCGCGCCGCCATGCAGTCTATTAGTGAAGGCGAGGATTTTAAAAGCCTCATCCTGGCCGATAAAGAGATCACCACTGCCCTGAGCAGAGAAACTGTCGCCGGGATCTTCTCTTACGACCGTTATCTGCGCCAGGTGGATTATATCTACCGCCGTTGTGGCATCATCTAAACAAGGAGATAGCAATGAAAAAGATGCTCGTTACCCTCATCGCTTTCAGCCTCATATTCCCGATCTTTGCCCAAGGCGCAGATCGCATTATCGGAGTCTGGTTTAATGGTGACAAGAGCAGCAAGATCGAGATTAGCCAAAATGAAGCTGGCAAATTTGAGGGGCATATAGTATGGCTCAAAGAACCTAACGATGCTGCAGGAGAGCCCAAGACCGACCACAATAATCCCCAAGCTAAACTTGCCCAACGTCCCCTGCTGGGCTTGCAGGTGCTCTCTGAGCTGGATTATAAAGGCAAAGGCAAATACGATGACGGTAAGATCTACGATCCCCAAAGCGGCAAGACTTACTCCGCAAAAGCTGAAATGGTGAATAATAACACCCTCGCCCTGCGTGGCTACATTGGCATCTCCTTTGCCGGCAGAACCGTTACCTGGACCCGCACCACTAAATAATTTAAGCTCTGAGCGCTGTGACTCCTTACAAACCCCAGATCTCCAAAACGAACAGGCCTGATTACTTACTCTCCGAGGGAGATGTCCTGCGGCAGATCAAAAAACTGCAATACCGCGCTCAGATACTCCCTCTTATCATCATAGCCTTTTCCTTTTGGATGACCATCACTTTCGGGCACATCGCCTGGCTGCGTATCGTCTTTATGATCCTCACGCTTGCTGGGCTCATCGGCTTCTTCATCACTGCGTTGCAATTTCGCTATCGCAATCGCATCCCCATGCCCGAACCCGATAGCGTTTACTGCCCCAACTCCGGGAAAGTGCAAAACTTACAGGTGCTTGGAAATAAAACCATTTTCGAGATCGTTAAACACCGCTTTGATCCCGTGGAAATCCGCTGTCCGGCAGATAACTGCATTCTCGAAGCTGGGGAACTGATCCTGCCCCATGAAGATATCCGCATCAGCTTCAGCGCCGACCGCATCATCCGCATCGAAAATGCCCGCATGAAAGCCGGCGAGGTGATCTTTCTGATGCTCGGCAAAGGCCGCTGCCGCATTGAAATGCCCAAAAATCTGCCCTTACTGCTCAAAAATGGCGCAAGCTGCGATTCAGGCTCCAGTCGGATCTACACCCGTCAATCCCTGAGCCAAGGCTAATTCAGCGTAGAAGAGCCCTTCCCCTTTGCAAAAAAGGTTTCCTATTATGCAATGTTTAGTTGATAACTATAGCATACTCCCCTAAAATTATCTGTAAGAAATATCTATTCTAAAAAAACTAAAACAACAGACAGACATAACAGGAAAAGGTAGTGTCTCAAAGGTTGGTGTAGATTCCAACTCATTGTTTCTCAGGTTGGTTGAGGGCATATGATATCCCTCGTTACTCACAGTCTGTGTAAGGCCATACGACCAATTGCACTGTTTTCTTCTTGTTTATCCAAGTCAAGTTCTTCTTCATAAATAATCTATGAAGATAGCAATAGGGTTATGCGTTATTTTTAAGCGCCGATGGCACTAAACCTTCTCAACCCTCGCAACCCAATTCTTCAATTTTCAATTCCCCCCGGGTCCCATCGGGAAGGCATTTTAGATAGCATAACGCAAGACGCTCTCACCATTCCCTGGTGCCACTTGATTCTGTTCCAAGGTGCCGCAGGGGAATCAAGATAAAGCGATATCTCAGGATTTCCAGTTGTAGAGCTTTCACGGTTCCCCAAGTGAAGACCCAAGACATCGCAGTGCCCATCTTCTCTGAGGCCAATCGCGATCAACACTGCCGTAGAATTAACCTTGCCCTACTTGATTCATTCTCGATTTCGTATCGGGTTCAAGTCCTGATCAAGTCCTGATCAGGAGAGCATCAGGACTTGATCTCAAGTTATAATCGAAATAGCAAAATAGGCTACTCGATGCCCTGC
>JARRCD010000090.1 GCA_029982875.1 Candidatus Cloacimonadota bacterium
CTGCTCAGGTGGATCTGAAAACCATTACCAAAGCTCAGATTATCGAGCAGGATCTGCCCTGCCGCAGTGTCAAAAGGGCGGTTGAAGATGGGCTGTTGCTGGAAATCCCGGGCTATCAGTATCTGGATAAGGAGATATAGAGGGGAGGGGAGCGATAGAGCCCAAGCCCCGGGCGTCCAATCTCCGGCATATCAGATAGCATCACGATACCTGGGGGGAATTGAGACTTGAGAACTGGGATTAGATGGTTTAGAAGGTTGAGAGGGTTGAGATGGTTGAGAAGGTTGAGAAGGTTGAGAAGGTTTAGTGCCATCGGCGCTTAAAGATAACGCCTAACGCATAACGGATAACGGATAACGCATAACGGATAACGCATAACGCATAACGCATAACGGATAACGGATAACCCATATAAAATCTGTGAAATCCGTGTAATCTGTGTGAGACCCACGCTGCATGTATAACGCATAACGCATAACGGATAACCCATACTTGATAGAATAAAAGATATGAAGCTAACATTCTATTGCAATGCAGTTGACGAAAAGGAGGTGGTATGAACTGAATCAAATGTGCTTTGTGCAGCTTAAAACACTCGCGAGATCAGCTCAAAAACAGCCCCCAAATAGGGGCTGAGAAAATTCTACTGCATTATTTAGGTTTATAAACCCCAAAAACGGAATGATTTCTGCAACAGGATTTCATGGGAGAAGCCATCTTCCTCAGGCGAGTAATTCAGCGTATAGCCCAGGCGATATTGTCGGGGTAGATTCATCCGCAGAGTGGAATCGTGGGATACAAGAATCTTAGTCTTTTGTTGCAGATCGGTGGCTTCCTGGAGGGTCAGTTTGTAATCCAGGAACATACGGTAGCCGATGTATTTACTCATTGAAATGGTGAGGTTATTGAGTAAAATCGAGGATGAGAATTGAGAGATATCCGAAGATAGATCGGACATATCGGCCATATCTGCAAATCGGGAGGGATTGGCCGAGTATTCTGTAAAGAGATTTTGGATAAATCCTACATAGATCGAGAAACTATCCAGTTTTAAGGTGCGTCGAATCCAATTTTCCGCAGGATAAAAGAAGGGAGTTAGAAAGGCGGAATTGAGGTTTCCCCCTATCATGCCCAAAGCTTCATCCTGCAGGAGATTATTTTGTTGATCCTGAGATACATCATCCATGCTTTGATTGTAGCGTAATCTGGATAACACCTGAGTGACGTTTTGGTCGGCGGGATTATCGCTGGTTAGATTTATTTGCAAGCGATCGAAGAAGCTTTTATCATAATCCGGACTGGAAGTAACGCTGAGGGTGATTGTGCTTCCATCCGAAGTGCGTTTGTAGAACGAGCCATTAACACTCAGTATATCCTGCTGATCAATCATGTTGATCGCAATGTTGTCGACCTGAAAGACCGTACCAAAGAAATCAATAGACCCCCGCTCAGAATTTATGTTGGCTTCTTGAATAATGAAGCGAGTCCCATCATAGACAAGGTGCATGAATCCTCCCGGGACCAGATATAAATTGGTGGGATAGGTCACATAGCGTACATTCTCGCCTATCGTTACGATGAGATCAAGATGAAAGGGAAGCAAGACGGGATCACTCTCCGGTTTTTTCCCGGAGCCACGAACCGACATGATTAGATTAAGCAGATTATCGGCACCTGGAGGATAGAGGATATCAAGATTGGAGGCCAAGACGTAAGCTTCTATTTTCATGTCATCAAAGGGGCCCCGGATGGTGGCATATCTGCTATCCTGACCTCGGAGAGCTATATTTGATAAAGTATTGGGAGGTGCTATTGAAGGAATCGTAACTTGGAGCCCGGGCTCTTCTATCATTAGCCTCAGATACCCGAGATCAATAAAGGAAAGCATAAGGTGTTCAGAATCATCGGTATCAAAGATATTATCGATATAGATGATACCGTTACCCATCTGGAATTGACCTCGCTTGAGGATCAAACGGTTGTCGTCAAAGATCCCTTGGATTTCGATATTACGCATAGGTTCCACCTGATCTTTCAGATGCACGTAGCCATTCTTAATATCAAGCTCTCCCGCATATATCATGAATTGATCCTCGTTGGTACCTATCTTTAAGGCAATGCTCGAAGAGCCGCGGGATTCGATTATGTAATCAGTCACATTCTTGAGCCAGGGGAAGAGCTCTCCTTTGACTGCTACATCCAGGACCCTGTTCCCGTTATAGAAGAGGTTTTGGATGGCGTTGTAATCCAAAGCGCCATGTGCTGTAGCCTCAAAAAGATTGGGTGAATAAGCATAAAGGGTATCGATGATCAGAGCTTCACTCTGCTGTTCAGCTTGCAGATCAATAAGATCGATGCTAAAATCTCCAAACTTGAGATTGCGAACTACCATATCAGTAGCGATTGTCATCTGCCTGTCTGGCTTAGTAGCATTTTTGAGAGCACACTCCACCATCCCGCTAAAGCTACCCTGTCCTGGCGCTTGAATCATGATTTCCTGCATTTTGAGGTCTTGCATTTCCGCTTTTAGGCTAAGATCGACTTGAGGTAAAATGCTGCTGACCCCGGATAGGGAAAGCAAGGGCTTAATCCCGGATTTGAGATCCCCGGCGATCTGGATTTCAGCTAAACTGCCCTTAAGATTCAAGTTCAGATTGACCGGTATAATACTCAGTAAATCCAATTCCCGCAAGTTCAGCCAAACGTCTATCCCGCCTTCTTGAGCCCTGTTGTAATTTGCAAAGAGATTGATATCCTCATATTCGGGAATCAATAGTTCCAGCTCATCATAATAGCTGATCAAGCGGGAATGATCCAGATTCGTTAAAGCCAGATCAAGTTCAGAATCATAGATATCCTTCAGATTGATGCGACCTGAGAGATTAAGAAAATCCTCCAGCTTGAGATGCCACACCTTGATCTCATTATCAGCATAATTCATATTAAGATCAAGATTTAAAGCTTCCCCGTTCAGAGAGCCATTGGCAGTCTTCAAAGCTGCAGTTACCTCCATCGTATTAAGATCCAAGGAGCCCAGCAGATCCAGATCTGCCCGGTAATCATACTCGCCCTTAAGTGCCGTATCCAGTCCGCTTTTGAGCCAGATCATATTATTGTGCATGATGGCACTCAAGGGACCGGATAAGCAGGGAGATAATCTACGCAAGACCTCATTGGAATAGATGGCAGCTACATCAAGCTCACGAAGGTCTGCATTGAGGGCAATAAAACGATCCAGAATATCACCTACTGCTGAGATGGAAAATCCATCAGCTGCTTCAAGCTCGGTATCAAATAGCCATGCTTCCTCTGTAGGCGCTACTCTGGCATAGCCTTGCAGCTGTTGCAGATTTAATTCATTGTACTTTATATCTATCCCTCTTAGTTGGGCATTAAGCAGAGGATATGGATTGAGCAATATGCCTTCTACGCTAAGCTTCCCCGCAGCGAGCAAGTTTTGATGTTCTGCATTGAGGGGATTTGTTTCCAATTCAGCAGAGATCACTTTGGTTTTGGGCTGATAGGAGGCACTCAGAGTAATGCTTTGGTTTTCCCAGCGTCCTTCAAGAATGGACAATTTTGCTGTATCATCACTATATTCGGCTTGCAGGGCTATATCGTTGAATGCCCAATTTCGATAGGCAAAGCGGCGTGAATCTGCATCTAAACTAATGTAGGGATCTTTGATACTGCCCGAAGCCCGGAGCTGCCCTTGCACTCTGCCACTCAGGTCCGGGATGATATCCGAGAGTAAAAGATCAAAGCTGGCTTGCGATCCATCGAAGCGCATTTCATCTCTTATCCCGTCTATCTTAAGCTCAGCAGACAAAGAGCTTGAAGCTATGCTGCTGTGAAAAATACTTATATCCGCGCTATTACCATCAGTGGTGAGGGTAATTAAAGGTAAATTTACCGGATATTGCTTTATTACTGTGGCCTTGGATTCACTAAGTTGCAAGTCTGCTGAAATTGCCACTTCCCCCAAATCTGCCGGTTCAGCATAAGAAACATTCAGATCAAGCTCAGTTCTAAAGTCTTCCAAATCTGGATGAGCAATATACAAGGGACGATAATGCGCAATCTTGGCCTCGGCGAGGTCGATACGTCCCTCTTCGATCCTGCCAGTCACAGCAAAACTGCCGCCTAAAGATGAAACGGCGCTGAAGGAGATCTCGCTTGCCGGATGATTATCTATTCTCAGCTCAATGTCTTCAAAGCTTTCTTCGATCTCGAGCAGGCCTTGATCTTTGATCTGTAACGGGATATAGACAGCTGCACTAATCTTGCCCTCTTCGAGGCTTAATCTGGAGAAGAATTGACTCAGATCAGGGATTTTAAATGCATTCTTGGGTCCCTTGTCCTCTTTGGACACATAGCGGTAATTGATTTGCGCGATAGGTTTTATGATCTCAATGCTGGAGACTACGTTTTGGTATTTGAAGCCGGAGAGGAGAAACTTGTATAGATTATAGCGAATTCTGATGCTCTCTGCAGTGAGAATGATCAAGCTGTCTGCTCTGGCAAAGCTGATATCCTGCGCCAGGATCTGGCGGTCACTGAGGTGTAAATCTCCCAAAGAGAATTCGGAATCCAACATATCTCCAATCATATTGGTGAGATAATTGCGGACGTAGTCTCTGCCCCCCCAAGGATACCATATGCTAAAAAAAAGCACATTGATCAAAAGCAGCATTATGATCAAAATCAGAAACTTACGGGGAGGGCGCATAGTTTGTATATCCTTATTGGAGAATCAAGACACCATCGGTAAGTTCATATACCCGGTCTGCTGTTTGCGCAGTCTCTATATCATGCGTGACTATCACAAAAGCCTGATTTAATTCTTGATTCAGGGATTTTATCAGGTTCCAGACTTCTTGGCTGTGGCTTGGATCCAGATTACCGGTAGGTTCATCGGCCAGGACAAGTTGCGGATTGTTTATCAACGCCCGGGCCAGGCTTACCCGTTGCTGCTCTCCTCCAGAAAGCTGATTAGGATAACGATTTAGCCTTTGCGCCAAGCCCAGATGACTTAGCAGCTCTTGAGCCTTACTTTTAGCTTTACCTTCACTTTCTCCACAGATCATGAGCGGAAGGCTGACGTTTTCTAATGCGGTCAAATCCTCTATCAGATAGTGAAATTGAAATACAAAGCCCAGCTTTTGATTTCGTATCTGAGGAGCACTCGGGCTGTTCGAAGTTACCTCTTGATCTTCCAAATACAGCTTGCCGGCATCGGGAGCATCCAAAAGCCCCATAATATGTAGTAAGGTGCTTTTCCCACAGCCGGATTTTCCGGTGATGCAAATCAGATCACCTTGTTCAACATTTAAGGATGCATCCTTCAGAACTTCAATCCTTTGATCACTGTCGATATAGGTCTTCTTCAAATTTCTTGCTGATAGGATCATACGATTCACCTTATTGCTTATGCCTCAAAATATCTATCACCTGCATTCGTTCAATCCGTTTTAACGGAAGCACAATGCACAAAAAGATCAAGATGCTTGCCACCAGGAATACGACCACAAGATTGAAGAAAGTAATATCTGCGGTCAGAGTATCGATAAAATACACTTCCCCCTTGAGGCGATAAAAGCTCTGTTTTTCCACCGCCCAAGAGACGATGGCTCCCAAGGCCTGTCCCAGGATAACTGATAAAAGCGCAATGATACCAATCCGATAAGCAAAGAGACGTTTGATTACCCCAGCCGTAGCTCCCAAGCTCTTTAAGACGGCTATCTCGGTATTACGATCAATTATCATGGTAGTAACTGCGGAAATCACATTGATGCCAGCGATGAGAACTAAAAAACTAAACACGATGAAGATCAGCCACTTTTCAATCGCTACCAGGTGGAGGAGGCTTTCCGCATAAAGATTCCAGGGAATACTGATCAACTCGGGACCCAATATGTTGATATATTCTTTACTCCATGCGGCCGCTTTGTCTGCATCTTGCAATCTGATCTCGATTTTGCTGTATCCGGAAGGGATCATTAAAAGAGCTCGAGCATCCGAGAGATTGCTGATGACTAAACTACGATCACTTTCATAGAATCCGGAACGATATAAAGCAGCTATCCGATATTTGTCTTGAGAGGCGTGAATCCCTAAGGGAGTGATGCGATCGAGTCGGGGATAATTTAAGGTGATCTCATCTCCGATGCTTAATCCCAGTTCTTCTGCCAGATAGTGACCCAAGATCACTTCTTTTTCCTGTAACGGAATTTCTCCTGCGCTGATGTATCTTGCATAGGGAAATCCCGCTGAAATATCATAGGCTCGTAAGTTAATTGCTCTGATCTTATCGCCTTTTTGTGCCATCAAAGCTGATTCCAGACAGGGCGTTATTGATGCTATCTCTTTCCGCTGCGAAAGTCTATCAAAGACCATTTCTCTTTGCTGCTCGGTTATCAGATTCCGATAAGAAGACTGAATCCCAATATGCGCAAAGCTATCCAAAAGCAGGCGTTTGAGATTTGTTTCATAACCCTGAAACAGATTCAGACCAGCTGAGAGTATCCCTACCGAAAGCATGATTCCCAAGATCATAAATACAAAACTGAAGCGAAATAGATTTCGCTTTGGTTTTTTGAGATAACGTTTTAGATAGAATCTTTCCAATCTATCCATCTGCTTCCTTTTCTTTTATATTAAGGGTCTTCTCAATGGATAGCGGGAGCCGTTGCGAAGGACTGATGCGGTTAATTATCAATTCTGAAAGGAGTCCCAATGATATAAATTGCAAACCTCCCAAGATTAAAAGCATACCCAAAAATAACAAGGGACGATTGGAAAGAGGCTGCCCGTAGAAGATCTTTAAAACTGCCAAATATACGGTGATGATAGTACCCAGCAGGGTGGAAAGGAGGCCGATGCGCCCAAAGAGGTATAGGGGGCTCTTGATATATTGAGTGACCATTTTCACGGTGAGTAAATCGAAGAAACCCCTGAGATAGCGTTCGATTCCATATTTGCTTTTGCCATATTGGCGCGCCCGATGCTGCACGGGGATCTCCCCCACCCTATAACCAAGAGCATGAGCCAAAGCAGGAATATAGCGGTGCATCTCTCCATATAGGGAAAGCTCTTTTGTCAGTTGTCGGCGATAGGCCTTAAACCCGCAATTGTAATCCCGCAGTTTGAGGTGAAAAACATGAGCAGTAACGCTATTAAATACCTTGGAAGCCCATTTCTTGTGCCACGGGTCACGGCGTTTCTTTTTCCACCCCGAGACCAAGTCGTAACCTTCCTCGAGCTTGGCCAAAAAATTGGGAATCTCGATGGGATCATCCTGCAAATCGGCATCCATGGTAAAGATCACTTCCCCTTCTGCTACTTCAAATCCCTTTTGCAGAGCTGCAGCCTTGCCAAAATTAGTCCGAAATTTGATCACCCTTACTTGGGGATCCTGCTCGGCCAGTGCACGTAGCGCAGCATAGCTACTATCGGTAGAGCCATCATCGATAAAAATGATCTCATAGCTATGCTGCCCCGTATGTTGAATGATTTCCTGGTAGAGTTGGGTGAGGGAGTCTTCTTCGTTTAGTACAGGTATGACAAAAGATAACAGCATTTTATTCGCCCCCTTTTAAACAAATACACTTACAATGGTCATCACCAGACCGGCAGTTAGCGGAATCGTGATATTGTCATCCAAGGGAATATTCACCAGCTCCGCTGCCGTTGCTGCTAAAGCGCCAGTGCTTGCCAACCAAGGATTAGGCAACCACCAAAGGCCAAAGATCAGGCAGGAAACAAAACAGGCCAGGCTCCCTTCCAGACTTTTGTTATTACGCGAAAACCTGCGTTTCCCAAAGTTTATCCCGATCAAAGCGGCAAAAGTATCACCAATACTGAGAAACGCAATCGATGCTGCAGCTATCCTGGGCTCAAAAAAGGCAACACAGAGTAAACTGGCAAAAATCAAGTATGTTGCTCCGGTAAAGTCTTTCAGTTCATGGCGTCGTAAGATCATCCCAAATATGCGATGAAAGGTCTTTCGAAAGCTACGTTGCCAGAACCGGTTGAATTCTATGACCAAGCTCACGATCAGGGCGTATAAGAGTAAAGTAAAGCCCAATCTGCGATTGTATAGCAAAAGATAGCGATAACCCAAAGGTATCACCAAAGAGCTAAGATGAATGGATTTCCTCAGGGTTTCGTGAAGATTGCCCATATACGATGCTAATCGAGAATTTTCAAAATTCGCAGCTGATTGGTAGATCTCCATATCGCGATACAGTCTTTTACCGTATCCCGGGCAGGATGCAAACTCCCGTTATCCAGATTCCAGGTTCCGGCGAGATCAGACTCTCTCAATGCTTTGATCTTCAACACAGGTTCGGGATTTTTCTGCCCCCAGGGAAGCAGCAATTCCAACGCTTTCCACGTATCCAATTGCATCTCGTCAAGGCTGCATTCTGCATCTGTTTCTATTACGGTATCTTCTGGGGGAGCTATTAAGTGTAGATTGAGATAATCGTTGAAGCAATCCAGAAAGTGATCATAGGATTCCGGTTTCATCGTAAAGCCGGCTGCTTTGGCATGACCGCCAAATTGGATGAGATGATCCTGGCAATGCATAAAAGCTTCCACCATATTGAATCCATCGCTGCAGCGGCCTTCGCAGACGATGTACCCATTATGTTGCTTGAGCATAATTACAGGTAAGCCCAAACGATTAACTATATAAGTAGATGCTGTCCCCAAGAGGGGATATGGGATCACACCATCTTCGTCATAATAAACAAAGAAATTACCCACAAAATCCAGCGACAGGGTGTCCAAAAAACTAAACACACGGTTCAATTCACTTTCCCAGAGATTCTTCTGTTCCTCAAGCCTTTCAAAGAGTTTTGCTTTGGCATCCGAGAGCTGAATGATAAATCTTAGTGCTGTGTGTTGGCCTCCCTCTTCTCTGCCATTGGCGATTAAGCGTGCCGTATAGGAGATGAAATTGAAAACATCGGTAAGACTGCTTACTCGGCTGTAATTGCGTAACAAAAACTGCACCGTCTGATCTTGAACCTGAGCAAAATTCATGAGCACATGCCGTACTATGATGCGATTGATGCCTATCATCGGGACCTTATCAGCTATGGAACCAACGGCAGCCCAAAAGTAACTTGCTGCATCTATTTGTTGATCCCATTTCTTGGCCAGATAGCGTATCAACATCAAAACTACTCCTACTCCGGCCAAAGGTTTAAAAGGATACAGGTTATAACTCAATTGGGGATTTAGTATCGCATAAGCAGCGGGCAAGTTATCAGGCTGGATCAGATGATGATCGGTAATAATAACATCACAACCCAGCGCATTAAGCTCCGCAACCCCATCTTGCGCAGAGATGCCATTATCAACCGTAATGACAAGCTTGTAACCGCCCTCTCTTACATGGTCGATAAAATTTTGATGTATCCCATGAAATTCGATATTGCGATTTGGGATATAGTAGCTGTGTCTTTGAAAGCCTATGCTATTGAGGAAGTTATAGAGGATATAGGTGCTCGTAACCCCGTCGGGATCATCATGCCCAAATATGATTACCGGTTCATTGTTAAAAATGGCGGAGCGAAGGCGTTCTGCGACTTTTTCAATATCTGGTAAATGACTCTCGTCCGGTAAATCATCCAAACTGGTCTCAAGGCTTTTTTCATCGAGATTTCGGGATTTTAAGATGCGGTGAAACAAATCTTGTTCACTTACCATAGCTTAGTGTCCTCTGCTTCTGGAATCTCCCGCGGCGCAGTGCGGTCTGGTGCTTTTGTGATGATATCAAATCCGGTAAAACCTAACATGAGCATGAAACTGCGATCCTGCAACTGATTGCTATCCAATGATCCTCGCAATTGATACTGGACTCCCATATCCAGGCGATTGATATCATTCTTCAAAGCTATACTGCATCCAGCACTGAAGGTATTTTCTTCCACATACTCGCCTCCGCTTGGGAAAGACAACTCACGCAGAGAATATCCAGCCCGCAAGGGTATCCGTTGCCACCAGTGATTTTTTCTGTCCTTTTCAGGTTCCCAGGCCAAGCCGATACCCAGCTTCCAGGAATCCCGCAGCTCGTTGGAGATTTCGCTGTAGCTTTCATAGTTGAAATCTGTAGCTACTTTGAACTCTTTATTGAAGATGCCAGTATAACTCAGACCAAGCAACATGGGAAGTTTATACTTAAAATCCACTGCATCTTCTGAACTATGAAAACTGCTGCGCTCGCTTTCTCCTTCAAGGGTAACAGGTAAGGTAACATGCAAGCCCAGCGCATGATCATGAAATCTTTGTATGGCGCCAAAGCTCATGGTAGGATTTTTAAAATTGCGTCTCAAAGATTCTGTTGTAGGCACAGTGGCCTCCTCTGAGAATTGCTCAAAGGTCCTGTTGTCATGACCAAAATAGTAGTTCCCGCTGATACCCAGACTCAGGTTTTTAAAGTTATAACTATAGATAAGATCGGCACGGTAGATGTATTT
>JARRCD010000091.1 GCA_029982875.1 Candidatus Cloacimonadota bacterium
TTTGATTTTCAAAAATGCTTGTATTCCAATTGATGAGATCGAGAGTTCTTTGCATTTGGATCTGATTATCCACTTTTTGATTAGTTTCCTGAAGAATTCAGAGAGGGGACAGGTTTTATTTACGTCACAATCTACAGCGCTGTTGAGCGACAAATTTTTGGCTCGGAGGGATTGTATCTGGATTACAGACCGGAAACCAGACGGCAGCACGGCTCTCACTTCTTTGTGGGATTATCCTGTGCGTAAGGAACATGCTATTGATAAACTTTTTAGAAAAGGTTTGATCGGAGGCAAGCCCCTACTTGGTTCTACAGATATTGAGATAGAGCATAAAAAAGCATAGAACACGGAACAAAAAGCCTTTTCGCAAAACAATTCTGATCTACTGCGATGGACTAACAGAACAGAACTATCTTCAATCTATGCATGGAGATAAGTTCAGGGAATTTTCGTTTACAATAGAGCCAAGATTAGGTGCAAATGATAAGTTTGAAAGGACCTGTGCTTTAATCGAGCAAGAACTCACCTTCCCTAATGATGAGCCATATAGTTTGGTTTTCTATCTAAAAGATATGGATACGATTATGGGGCAATATAAACTCCGCCCCTTCCCCCTCTTTGTAGATGAATTGGGAAATTGGGGTGAAGGGACGGCATAGCAATAAGCTGTAATTGTAATATATCAAGCTGTGAAAGTCGCAAGCTTGTATTTAGGTTTTGGCTTGATTTGCCACCTTATTTGCCGCTGCTTTCACCTCTTCTTCGTCAGCCAGGTAGTATTTCTTGCTCACGTTGAGTTCGGAATCAAATTCATAGATCAAGGGGATTCCGGTAGGGATATTCAGGTTCACGATCTCATCATCGGAGATATGGTCGAGGTTTTTGACAATTGCCCGGAGGCTATTACCGTGAGCTGAGATCAGCATTTTGCGGCCGGCAACGAGTCTGGGGATAATTACTTCGTTCCAGAAAGGCATGGTTCGGGCAACGGTATCTTTAAGGGATTCACAGCGAGGGATTTGTTTTTCTTCCAGGTGTGCATAGCGGGGGTCGATGCCGGGATAGCGTTCATCGCTCTTTTCGAGGGCGGGAGGTGGAGTATCGAAGCTGCGTCTCCAGAGCAGGACCTGTTCATCACCATATTTCTTTGCCGTTTCTGCCTTGTTCAAGCCCTGTAAAGCTCCGTAGTGACGTTCATTGAGGCGCCAATCATGATGGATGGGAGTATACATCAGATCCATCTCATCCAGGATCAACCACAGGGTACGGATGGCGCGTTTGAGCACAGAAGTAAAGGCTTCATCAAAGCTAAAGCCGGCAGCTTTGAGGCGCTTTCCGGCTTCCTTTGCCTCCAAAATACCTTTTTCTGACAAATCCACATCGGTCCAGCCAGTGAAGAGATTGGCTTTGTTCCACAGGCTTTCACCGTGTCTGATTAAAACTATTTTGTACATATTAAACTCCTCATGTTTTTGCTCGTTATTTATCTGGATAATTGGGCTACGAGCTTAGTGGCAGCCCTTTCCCGGTTTGCTCTTGTAGCGCAAAACTCCGGCTTGGTCTTCCAGATAGCGTGCCAGGATGTAAAAGAAATCCGACAGGCGATTGACATATTTGAGTAAAACTGCCGAAATATCAGCTTCCTGAGCAAGGGCGATTACTCTGCGCTCTGCTCTTCGGGCAACGGTGCGACAGATATCCAAGTGGGCGCTGGCGATACAGGAGCCCGGGATTACAAAACCTTTGAGATTTACTTTTCCTTCATAATGATGAATGGTATTGGTGATGGCTTCCACTTCCTCAGCACAGAGCGGCATCTGGTAGCTGCCATCAGGAGTGGCAAGCTCTCCCATCACACGATAGAGGAGGTTATGGGTCTGAATAAGCAATTCATAGACCTCCTCATCCGCCACGTGATGTTTGGCTTCGCCGAGGAAGGCATCAAGTTCATCCAAAGTGCCGTAAGCTTCCACTCTCAGGTTGTTTTTTGCCACCCGCTCACCGGTGTAGAGTGAGGTTTGTCCCTGATCTCCCCCTTGGGTAGTGATGCTCAAAACATTTACCTCATAGCGATGACGGAGATTTCCACCAGGCCATCTTTGGGCAGACGCGCTACCTGAATAGCTTCACGGGCAGGATATGGTGCGTCGAAATAGCGGGCATAAATATCATTCAGGGTGGCAAAGTCGTTCATATCAGTTAAAAAAACGCTTACCTTCATAACATGGGACAGGCCCATCCCGGCTGCTTCCAGAATACTTTTGATATGACGGAAAACCAGATTTGCTTGAGCTGTAAAGTCTTCAGCCATTTTCCCGGTGACAGGATCGATACCCAATTGGCCACTTACAAAGAGGGTGTTATCCTTACAAGTTGCCTGTGAGTAGGGTCCGATTGCGGCAGGAGCGTTGTAGGTCTGGATAGATTTCATAGTATCTCCTTCATTGATTATTCAAAGATTTGCGAGCCAAAAGGATGGCATCCAGGATACCATCCAGCTTGATATAGTCTTGATGCCCTTTGTTCAGATTCCGCATCAGGATTTTCCCTTCCCGGATATTTTCATCGCGGATCACGAGCATCAATTCACACTGAGCTTTAGTAGCCAAAGCGGCATCTTCTTCGATGTCGTGTTTATTTGTGCTGATCACGGTTTTGATATCGTTTTCGTGCATTTCATGAGCTATTTGCAAGAGCATCATTTCGAGGTCTTCGCTCTGGGAAGAGATATAGACGCTAAAAGCTTTATCTTGGGGGGTAAAAAGGTCACGTCTATCCATAATCTCAAAGATGTGGTCGATATTGAGGTAGAAACCCACGGCGGGGATGTTTTTTCCGGTGATCAGGCGTGAGAGATAGTCATAGCGGCCACCACCCCCGATGACTTGTTCTTTACCCTGAGCCTTGATGACGAAGTCAAACACGGTTTCGTTGTAATAGGCGAAATTCTTAAAAAGCTTGGGATTCACGGTGTATTGGTGGGCCAGATTTGCCTGAATCTTCTTTACTTTGGAGAAGTTATTGAGGCACTTGGGGCAGAGATAGTCCGAGATCTTGGGGCTTTGACCGATAGCTTCGCGGCAGGTCTTATTATCGCATTCAGTATCGGCAAAGGGATTGGTAGAGAGCTTATGATAGCAGTTGGAGCAGAGCTCATCTTCGTGCTTTTTGAGATAAGCTTTCATATCCTCAAAAAAAGCCTCCCGGCAGTTTTGGCAGCCGAAGCTGTTTAATTGCAAACTAACATCCTTGAGCCCCAAATCCTGGCAGATTTTGATGCCCAAAGAAATCACCTCATTCTCCGAGAGCACACTCTCGCTACCCAGCAGTTCGACGCCCAATTGATGAAATTCGGTGGGATTATCATGCTTTTCTTTGCGGAACATAGGGCCCATATAGTAGAAACGATATACCTCATTAGCCTGGATAATCTTGGCGGTGTGGTGCAGAACGCTGATGGTTCCTTCCGGGCGCAGGGTGAGCAGGCTGATATCGTTATTGGGCTGGCACAGATTCACAATGCCTTCGGTGGCATGGATGGCTTCATCCTGCTGCATGAGTGCAGTGAGACCATCATGAATCACCTGATAATCTTGCAAAACGGAAAGCCGGATCTCCTGATAATCATGCAAGGATAGGACGTGGGCGATCTTTTGTTCCAGAAGTTTCCACTTCCATACCTTATCCGGCGTAAATTGGTGGATGCCAATGTTGTGATTCACATTATTTCCCCTTTCAAAGTACTACTTACATAAGCTAATATAATTGGATTTCTGTCAAGCGCCATTTCTTGATAACAAGAGCTATGGGCATTGCTCACAATGTCCTCAACAAAATTGGGGGATGCATCCAGGCTTAGGGCAATTTTTCCCAGCGGCCGATATACATTTTCCAGCCATCGGCGGTTTTGGCTAAAGTAACGCCATGAAGAGCCCAAAGCTCGTTTTCTTTGGCCAGGGCTTGCCAAGAGGGAGAAAAGCGGTAGTTCTTCGGGGCTTTCCCTGGCGCTGGAGTAGAGCCTAAAAAGACATAATCCCTGTTTGAATTTATGAGTTGGGCGAGGATTCGCAGGCTGTTTTCATGATCGTGATTACCCAGCAAGATCAAGTCCTGGCTATTGAGCAGTTCTTCATCGATGAGGCGCAGGATATCTTCATCGGCAGCTTCCCAAGTTTTGGGATATTCTCGGGCCGTAAGCTTTAAGGTGGAATTATCAAGGTGCAAGGGATGAATCTGCAAGGCGGTCTGGCTATCTGAGACCCGATAACCAAAATGCAAGAAAAGGCCATCTTCGGGGAGCTGAACCCGATATTTACCTTGACCGAGCGGCTCAAAATCGCTATTAAGAGTATAGAAGCTGCCATTTACATAACGCGTAAGAGACAGGCACTCCTTTGCTACGTCAAGCGGGAGACCATCTTCATCGAGGATGCTGATATTGAGGAGACCTATGGGTTTATCTTCGTCAGCGGAATCGGAAAAGCTATCCTGGATGATGTCGTAGTAATGCCAATCTTCATCCAGATATACGAGGATATTATCCGGCAATCTGGTGAAATCTGCCGGGATTCCATTGGCACGCAGCATGCTAATCGCCAAAATGCGGTATTGAGAATCGCTAAGGTATTTTTGAGAGGCTGCTACATCCAGGCGCAATAAGCCGGAGAGTGCTTTATTATTATCTCTTTGGTAGAGTTTTTTCATGCGAGTCAGCACCTGTTCCATCTTTTCGCGCTGACTTTTTCCACTTTGGATGAAATTATCCGGATACAATTGGGCAATACCATTTTTGATGAGGGCCTGAGGTAGTTCTTCATAATGCACAGTGGGTTGAAAAAGTTGGGGTGGGGAGGCTGGATCCTGATTCAGCCAAAAGCGATATACGGCTTCAAAGAGAGCGGCATCCGCTTGCCAGAGGAATTTGGGATCATATTCAGATAAAAACTTCAGGAATCCCGGTTCAAGGGGGGCATGGGCAAGATAAAACTCACGGTAGGCGGCAAAATTGCCTCTGCTCTCTTGCGCTACGCCCAGGCTATCGGCGATTGCGCTTTGCTCAATAATCTTAGACCAACTATCAAGCGTATTCTGGCGGATAGTTTTGCGCCTTTCAATATCTTCCTGGTAAGAATCCGGAGCAGCTTGCCAGGTCATCTGGTTGGCAGGATAATAGAGCATAGCATCTTCGGCCTGCAGCCTGGCTTCACTCAAAGTGATAGTGGTCTCAATAACCTGCTGTTCGGAGGCTCTCACCAGTTGAAGCGCTTTTTTGCCATCTAAATATGCCGAAACAAAAAAATCTCCACTTCCGGCGCTGAAAGCAGCCCAGCCTTGCTCATCTGTCTTGATTGCCGTCAAAGGGCGGAGGGCACCCCAGTTATAGACCAGAATCACAAGCGGACAATTTGCCAGAGCATTTCCCTCAGAATCCAGGCAGCGGAGGCGGATGCTGCGAGTTCGCTCCTTGGCGTAATTTGAGGTGGAATTAATCACGGTGTCGAATGCTCCGGAATATAAAACTTCGTCTGTTGCTGTAGGCAAACTACCGTCGGCAAGGATCAGCACGGTTTTATCCACCATACCGCTAAACCAGGTCTGATTTGGGAAATAAGCGGCATCCATATCTCCGGTATAGCACCAGGCTCCATCCAGATAAACCTCAGCCCAGGCATGGTTGTTATCCATGTGAGCCCACCAAGGGGTGCCGGCAGGGCGGGCCGGAAGTCCCACAGTGCGGGCGGCAGCCACAAATAAGATCTGCATTTCCTCACAACGTCCGGTCAGGGATTTTGAGATGATATCCAAAGGATTCTGATCTCTGCCGCTGGTTTGACTAAACTTAAGCTTTTCTACACACCAGCTGGCTGTAGCGCGATAACGTGCAAGACTATCTTCGATAAGGGCAACGTCAGCCAAGCCGGCATCCAGCATAGCCTTGCGATAGGGGCTCAAGCGTTCATCGGAGACACTTTGTTTGGCAATATAAGAGAGGAAGAATTCGGGGGGATAGCGCAATCCTTCCCGCATCAGGAGCTTTACTATTTCCTGGTAATTTGAGAGCACTACCTGAGGCTCGCTTTCTGCGAGTTTGGCATCAGCTTCATAGGCTATCAAAAAAGCCATCAGGATGTCATCTTGTGCATTGAGGATTTTGCGAAAAGCTCTGGACTGAGCTTGGGGCAGATTCTCGAGATGATCCAGCGCCTTGCGGTGGAGCTCGATATAGAGTTCGGGATTACCGGTTTGAGTAAACTGAGGGTCGATTGCTGCGGTAAGGAAGATTGTTATTACGAGGAAGATGATGGTGCAAGTGTATTTTGGCACTATAGCTCCTTAATTGAGGAATTGGTATCAGCAGAAGTGGGGTTAGGTAATTGCCATAGTAAAAACCGCCCCGAGTGGGGCGGTTCGTTTTGTTTTGCTAAATTCTTAGCGATGTTGGAATCTGTTGCGATTGAATTCCGCTTTTTTTGCTTTACGGCATTCGGGGCAACGTTGAGGTTCATTCTGAAGTCCCTTTTCCTTGTAGAACTCTTGCTCGCCTTCGGTGAAGACGAATTCTTTGTTGCAGTCCTTGCAGATAATAGTTTTGTCTGACATGGTTTCTCCTATGTTATTTCGGGATCGAACATTCTTGGGCTTTCCCGAAAAACAAGGAAACGGCACTTGGGAATGTTGAATCGCTTCTGAGAGTACTATGTTTCAATACCCATTTTTCTGTCAATATAAATTTTTAAAATGAGGTCTTATCCACAAAATTAAAGTCATCAATCAGCATGGTGGGCAGATTCGCAGAGGGGGCGGAGAGCTTGTTGGAGCCCAAAGCCAGGACCCTGCGCGTCATCTCGTGGGGGATTTCGTTAAAGCGCAAATTATTCACAGCGTGACGTACTTTTCCCGCTTCAAAATAGAGCACACCGTCTCGGGTCATGCCGGTTAATTCTCCTTTCTTCATATCAACTGGGCGGATGTACCAAAAGCGGTTGATAATCAAGCCTCGAGGCACCAGCTGCATCATTTCGTCTTCGCTGCTATCTTCACCGGGGATATAGAAATTGTACATGGACAGAGGCTCTGCACCTACTGCTTTGGCCCAATAGCGGCTGCAATTCATGGCTTTTAGCACTCCTGATTCGACCCAAGTGATTTCGCGGCTGGGGATACCTTCCCCGTTAAAGGAGGGGGCATGCATTTCGGGGCGTTTAAGGGTGGAATAGAGGTTGAATTTCTCGCCAAAGCAGGGTTTATCCAGCTGACCGGTAAAGGGGCTGAGTCCTTCATCGGCTTGTCGGCGCTGCATTCCCCAAGCCAGATACCAGAGCAATTCCTGCAAGGCTTCCGGACGTAGGATCACGGCTATCTTGCCGGGATCGAAGGCCTTCATTTCGCTGAGCGCTTCAGCTTGAGCAGCCAGGCGGGAAAATTCCTGCTCCAGATTGAAGGGGGCAAAGTCCTTGGCCTCATAGCTCACCTTGGTTTCCACTTCCCCTTTTTTAATGGTCATGGAGTGGCCAAACCTACTAAATTTGTCGTATCCCTTAAAGCCATTTTTGGTAATCAAGCAAGTTTTTTTGATATGCTTTTCGCACATTCCGGAAACCGTGGCATTCAGGGCTATGGCTTTGTCGATGCTTTTTTGAACGATATCCACCATGGCTTGTGGGCTGAGGGACAGGGTAGCCTCTGCGCAGTTATTCACTTTTGCGAGTTCGGCGGCGGGGGCGGAAGAGATAAATTCCGGGTCTTCCGGAGCCATTTTAGCGATAGCTTCTGCGGTCTGGATCAGGTAGTCAAGATTCGCTTCGGTTACGTGATTGATCATACAGGCACCACTGCGAGTTCCGAAACTTACATTAAGCATAATTTCAGCTTCGGGACCGGCAATATGCTGCGTAATCCCATTTTGCGCAAAGCGGGTTTCATGGCTTTCCCGATTATTGATATGCAGGGAGTAATCATCTGCCGAGCAATGGGTTTTGATATATTGTTCTATCTGTTCTATCTTCATTGGGAACCTCCCACTCTGATATTTCTAAAGCGTGCCGGAGCCGAGCCGTGAGTCATTCTTGCTGATTGTGGGGGTTGACCCTTCCCGCAATTCACTACGCCAAAGGGGCGCCAAAAGCGTTCATCACAGATGGCATCGCAGCTGTTCCAAAATTCAGGATTGCAAGATTTATAGAGGATTTTCTTCAAGGGACGGTGCAATTTACCATTTTTAATCTCCCAGAAGAAATCTCCGCCAAATTGGAAATTGATGCGGTGCTGATCTATCGAGAAGCTGCCGCGGCCCTGGATATATACGCCATCCTCGGTATCGGCAATGAGTTCACCGGGGCTAAGAGCTTTCGTACCGGGTAGCAAGTACAGATTGGGGATGCGATTGATGGGCTGGTTGAAATAATATGTCGCCCGATTGCAGCCGCGGGAATAGTTCAAACCTATTTCCATCGCGGTATCGCGGGTGCTGCCATATTCATTCAAGATTCCGTCTTTGATGATATGCCACTTTTGTCCGGGCACGCCATCGTCGTCAAAACCCATGGTGGCGAGACCTTCGGCGAGGGTGTTATCTCCCACAAAGTTGATAAGCTCGCTGCCATAGCGGAAGTTTTTAAGCTTTTCCGGGGTGGCAAAGGAGATCCCGGCATAGTCTGCTTCCCAGCCTAAGACCCGGTCGAGCTCGGTGGGATGCCCCACTGATTCGTGCATGGTGAGTCCCAGATGATTGGGGTCCAGGATCAAGCTGCGGCGCTCTTCTGCGCCCAGAGTATCGGCTTTCACTTTGATCAGGGCTTCTTCGGCGATTTGTTTGGCTTTTTCGATCAAATCCAAGGATAGCACCCATTCCCAACCGGTAGCATGGCCGCCTTCATCAAAGGTGCGGGATTGACTATCGGTATCGCTTACAGCGGTAGCGGAGATCATGGGATCTATGAATTGGTAAGTGATATCCAGGCGAGTGCCCAGAGTGGAGGCAAAGAGTTTCTCATCCTTGTGCATGATGAGATAGAAATTTGCTCTGCGGATACCTTCATAGGCCAGCATGGTGCGATTGACTTCCATCATCAGATCCACCTTTTCAGCGAGGGGGACATCAAAGGGATCGATCTTGACAGGGGTTTTGTAGTTGGCAATATAGCTGCGTTCGGGAGCTAATTGCAGTTTCTTCTTTTTGTTAACCGAGGCAGAAAGCTTGGCGATTTCGAAGGCTTTTTCGACTGTAGCCAGGACCGCCGCTTCCGAGTATTCCTTGTTGTGAGCAAAACCCCAGGCTCCATCTTTGAAGACACGGATACCATAGCCTTCAATCACGCCGGTTTGAACGTGTTTTAGGCTGAGATTTTGCAGGTAGATTACCTGATCAGTGGTTTTTTGAATGCGGATATCGGCATATTCGGCGCCGAGGCTGCTTGCCGCATTCATGGCGAGATCAAGATACTTCATTTATCCACTCCTTTGGTAGGGATTTCTTCTTTTTATCTTAAATAGACTGAATATATCTGCTTTGCATATCTGTCAAGCAGGAATGTTAAGTGGTGAGTGGTGTGGATTCATTGGGTAATAATAAGGGCTAAGAATCTGGGTGAGATTCATCTTTTGCATCTTGGGATTCGTCCTCCAGGTCCTGTGCGGGGTCGGGGAGGTCTGGCATATTCTGCATCTGCCGTCTGCGCTTTCGGGCGATAGCCAGCATCACAAAGGGCAGGCAGGCAAAGATCAGTGAGTTAGTCGCCACGATCAGATACAGGTAGCCTTGCCGCTTACTATAGTTTTCAAAACTCTGATGAAAATCCCAGAGATCAATGTGATAGGCCTGCACAAAAGCTTCACTAAAGCGGATTTTTTGCCCCTTTTTATTGCTGTATGCCACCAGATTCCAAAATCTTTGCCACTGTTGTGAGTATTTATCCTGCATATAGCGCACTGCCATAGCCGAAGACAGATAAAAGCGCGGCCAATCGGCTTTGTTTTTGGGATAGCTATAGCCGATGCGAAAGAGATCGCTTTTAGGATTGATCAGGCTTTCCTTGAGATACAGAAGATAGCGCTCATAGCCGAGCTGTCCGCTGTGGTAAGTAGCCATACCCTCGTGAAACCATAAAGGAGTAGAGACAAAGAGTTGTTCCAGATACCAGTGGATATATTCATGGAGAAGGATTTTGAGATAATTATCCAGAATCTGATCCTGGCTACGGACGTAGATTACACCGTCTCTGCCGCTATAAAAGGCATCGCTGAATTCCACAATCTCGGCTTTGCCCAAGTTAAGGTTATCATATGCTTTAGCTGTATATACTATAAAGATTTGTACTTTAGCTTTCGGATAAAGGCCCAATTTGATCTGCAAATCTGCTATTTTGCGAGACAAAGCCTGATTGAGGATAAGGTCGGTTTTAGTGGCAGACTTGGTGCTATACAGCTCATGATAGCTGCTTTCCCCGATCTTCCGGTATT
>JARRCD010000092.1 GCA_029982875.1 Candidatus Cloacimonadota bacterium
GCAACATACCGGATAAAGGCGGTTCATCGGCGATAAAGCGGGAACATCCGCTTACGTGCAAGCGGCCATTGAGATGCCAGGGAACTTTAGCCATGATATGCCTCCCGATATTGCAGGATGTGGTTGATGATCATCTGAGTGCGATAGGCAGCACTTCCCCGCACATCACTAAGGGGCGAGAATTCCGCAGCCACCTTTTTGGCTAAGGCAGCCCAATCAGCAGAGGGCGAAAATTCTCGGGTAAAGACTTTGGATAAGACTGGGGTAGCAGCAATTCCGCCTAGGGCCAGCATGGCCTTGCCATCAGGATTGATCCGGCACGCGGAAGCGAGGGAGGAAATATCTACAGACTTACGTTTAGCGGTCTTCAGAGTTTTGATAAAGGCATCTTGCGGGGGTAGGGGAATGATTATTTCCCGGATAAATTCGGCAGCGCTAAGCGCAGTTTCCCGGTAAGCCCAAAAGAAATCCTGAAGCTCTATGATGCGTTCTTCCTGCTGCGAGGAAAGCAGTAGCTTGGTTTGGTAGACTAAGAGCAAGGGCAGACTGTCCCCGATTGGTGAAGCATTGGCGATATTACCGGCTAAGGTGCCAAAATTCCGGATTTGTGTGGAAGCGATCAGTCTACAGAGTTTGACCAGGCTCGGCAGGTCGTGTTTTATGATGTCGGAATCCATTACTTGAGAATAGGTTACGGCAGCCCCTATATGGATGCCATCGCCTTGACGTTTGATCTGCTTGAGTTCTGCTATTTCACCCAGATCAATGAGTTGACTAAAGTTTTGGCGCTGGATATTTACCTGCACCATGATGTCTGTACCACCGGCAATGAGTTTGGCATCCGGGTGTTTTGCCAACTGAGCTTTCAGCTCATCCAGATTTTCCGGCTGCAAATAGTGCTCAATCAGATAGCGGGAAGAGGATGTGCGTTCTATCTCCCCGGCTTTTTGCTTAAAGTTGAAAAGTTTGGGTTCTACCCTGCGGCAAAAATCAGGAACGATGGAGGCGGGATCATGCTTTTGGGAAAGCTCTGCTGCTGCCTGAGAGATGGATTGGTAACCGGTACAGCGACAGAGATTGCCTTCCAGTGCTGCCATGATGCTTTCATGATCCGGATGTGTGATAGAAGCGAACAAGGCAAACAGACTCATCACAAAGCCGGGAGTACAGTATCCGCATTGGGTGCCATGGTATTCCAGCAGTTCTTTTTGGATGGGATGCAAATTCTGAGGAGTCCCTAATCCTTCGATGGTGATAAGATGCTTTCCGTGCAGTTTTGCCGCCGGATAGAGGCAGCTATTGATGGCTTTGTACACGATATTGTCTTCATCAGGATATGCTATCACCACGGTGCAAGCGCCGCAATCCCCTTCATTACAGGAGCATTTGGTGCCGTAAAGATGGAGCTGCTTGGTGAGCAAATCAAGCGTGGTAATGCCAGGCGGAAGATCGAGTGAGCGGGCTTTTCCATTCAGATAAAAGCTAATACTATTGAAGCGGTATGTGCCGCTTTGGCGTCGGTCTTGTTCCATATCTTTACCTCAGGGACAAGATATTTGGGCTGGATAAATTCTGTAAAGTTTTTTTTGATGATCTGTTTAAAACGACTGCGTGCTGCTGATATTTCAAGCTCTGTCCTCAGAGTCTGAGCAAGGGACCTATCTTGCGGGAAAACATACAGGTTAGCGCGGGGAAGCTGGGTTTAATAATATCTGAATATGACATAAAAGGAGCTGATCAACAGAGCATTGAGAGTAAAGATCACCCCAATCTTGGTATACTCCCAAAAGCTGATGTGGAAGCCATTACGATTTGCTATTCCGATTGCTACAATATTGGCACTGGCGCCGATCATGGTGCCATTACCGCCCAGACAAGCGCCTAAGGATAGAGACCACCAGATGGGGTGCATAGTATTCGGATTGCCGATCAAGACACTAATTTTCTCAATTACCGGAATCATCGCTGCTACAAAAGGAACATTATCCACCACTGAGCTAAACACACCGGAGACCCAGAGGATGACCATGGAGGTAGATTTTGGTTCACCGTGGGTAACATTCATGATCTGGGTGGCAATCATGCCGATAAAGCCGGTTTCCACTAAGGATTCCACGATCATAAACAGTCCCATAAAGAAAAAGATGGTTACCCAATCGATGTCATTGGCGAGGATGTTTTCCACCTTCTTACGATCGGAGATCACCAGGAGAAATAGCCCGGCAGTCATGGCAATAGTGGCGGTTTCGATATGCAAAACCCCCTGCAGGGAGAGAGTCGCCAGCATCAAGCCGAGGACGATCAAGCTGATCCGCAGCAGCTTTTTATCTTTGATCAAGTTTGTCTCGTTGTAACTCATCAAGCGGGCGCGGCGTTCATTTGTCACTTGCATACCTTTACGGTACAAGAGCCAGATCAAGGCCACAGAGACGATGGTAATGATGAAAACGGGAGGAGTGAGATTTACGATGAAATCAATGAAATTATAATCAGTGGCACTGCCGATGAGAATATTTGGCGGGTCACCGATCATGGTAGCAGCACCGCCGCCGTTGGAGGCGATGACCATGGTGATGATGAAGGGGATGGGGCTGATCTTCAATTCATTGGCGACCACGAGGACTATCGGCACCAGGATCATGATCGTGGTAACCGAGCCCATAAAGGCTGAGGTAAAGGTGGTGAGCAGAAACATCCAGATCATGATGGGAAGAGGCCTGCCGTGGGCGGCTTTGGCAATTTTGATGGCCAGATACATAAAGAGGCCGGTTTGCCGTAGTACCGAGATTACCAGCATCATTCCGATCAGGAAAAAGATTACATTCCAGTCGATGGCAGCAAAGGCTATTTCCTGATTCACGATACCGGTGAGAATGATGGCAAATCCGCCCATCATAGCGGCTAACATCTTGTTGATCCATTCCGTGATAATAAGAAGGTAAGTAACGCCAAATATGGCGAGAGCCAAAAGCATTAAAAGCATGGTCTGTCAGGCCTTGATTACTTTGCGGAAGACATCCATCGCGGTAATTATACCTACCAGGATGCTGGTATCATCAACTACAGAATAGAAGCGTTTGTGATTATTTATCATCTCAAAGGCCACTTCAGGAATAGAAGCATCGGGTTTGAGATACATTTTGCTATTTTGCATGATATCGCCCACAGTAAGGATGTTTTCCTGCTCAAAGAGGCGCTCCAGGGGCTCATAGGACCTTAAAAAACTGATATCATCCAGCATCATCAGGTAATCTGGAACCCCTACTTTGAGGAGGTGAAGGATATTCACCTCCCCAAGGTAGTGACCGCTATCATCGGTAACCGGGATATAGGATAATCTGCTGCTGCAAAGCAAGTCGCCCAGCTCTTTCAGTAAAGCCTCAGGACGTATGGTGATAACATCGGTTACCATGATATCAGAGACGGTAATTTCTTTTTTGAGGGATATTTGTTGCTGTTTGATCTTTTGCACCACGCCAACGCCATCGGATGTCATAAATGAGGAGAGCATTTGAGCATCCTGCGAGAGCTTCAAGAGTGCCGCTACCAAGTTCAGATAGAGATTGGAAGAGCTCTGATCGGTGATGATGAGACATACCCAATGAACTTCGGTGCCTTCATAATCTAAGGGATTTTGCAGAAAGGTCATGCCTATTACGGTATCTTCAAAATTCTCTATGCGGATATGGGGAATGGCAATTCCGGTGGGATAGGCAGTGTTGCTCAGCTCGTCTCGTTCCAGAACCTTTTCCAAGAGCAGCTCCCTGTCAATAGTGAGCTTGTAATGCTTGCAGATTTGGGCGATCAATTCCTCATACACTTGCTTTTTGGATAGTTCCCGTTGCTCATGAATGATGGTCTTGGGATAGAGCAGATCAGAAAGATACATCAGATTTATGACCTATTTCTTTTTACTTCTACAGGTGGCAATGGGCAGGATCATCTCTTCCATGGATACACCACCATGCTGGAATGTACCGTTGAATTGCCGTTGATACTGATGATAGCTATTGGGATATACGAAATAGTAATCATCTTTGGCAAATATGAAGTTATCCACAATGCTCTTTGAAGGCAGACCAAATTCGGCCGGTTTTTTAACAAAGAGAGCATGGCGATCATTAGCCGTGAGGTTTTTTCCTTCTTTGTAGCGAACAGTCACCGAAGTATCACGATCTCCGATAACCTGAGTAGCGCGGTTTACCTTAATCGAGCCATGATCGGTGGAGATTATCACCACGGCATCCTGTTTGGCGATGAGCTTTAGTGCTTCATAGAGAGATGAATGCAAGAACCAATGTTTAGTAAAGGCTCTGAGGCCTTCCTCATGCGGGATGGTTTCCTGCAAGATCTGATCGCGGGAGCGGTGATGGGCAAGGAGATCAAGGAAGTTGTACACCAATATGATAAGGTTTTCCTTGTTCCAGGTATCTATCTTGCGCAGCACGAAGTTACCTTCTTCCATATTGAAGATCTTCACGTATTTGGAGGTGGGATCCAGATTGTAACCCAGATCGGTGATATGTTCATCCAAAAGTTGGTGTTCATTGCGGTTTCTGCTATTATCCAGCTCTTCTGCATTAACCCAATATTCGGGGAAACGCTTGGCGATGTCGATAGGTAAAAGTCCGCTGAAGATAGAATTTCTGGAATATGGTGTAGCTGTGGGCAGGATAGAGAAATAGAAGTCCAAGTTTACCTCGAAGAGTTCCTGGATATAAGGCTGGATGGCCAGATACTGATCGAATCTCATGCAATCTATGATGATAAAGTAGATCGGCACATTCTCTTCAAAATGCGGAGCGATGTATTGAGAGATCAGATCAAAGCTGAGATTGGGACGATCATCCGTCTTCAACCAATCCCGGTAGTTTCGCTCTACATAACTGGTAAATTCGGTATTGCAATTGCGCTTTTCCAGGAAATGTGTCTGTCTGAGGCCTTCATCATTCACCTCATCGATGCGCAATTCCCACTGTGCCATTTCGCGGTAGATCTCGCCCCATTCTTCCCAATTGGGGTTGGCAAAAAGGTGTTGATTCAATTTGGCTACATATTGCGAGTATTGCTGTCCGATTTCATTGGCGCGGATCTCATCAGCCTGGAAGATCTTTTTAATCGCCATGATGATCTGCGAGGGATTAATAGGTTTGATGAGGTAATCTGAAATCTGCGAAGCGATGGCTTTGTTCATGAGCCCTTCTTCTTCGCTTTTGGTAACCATGATGATGGGGATGGCGTTATTGATCCTTTTGATTTCCTGCAAGGTGTCCAAGCCATCGAGTCCGGGCATCATCTCGTCCAGGATTACCAGATCATATTTATTTTCAACCACCTTCTCGATGGCATCTGTTCCGTTGTTGCATGTATCTACGGTATAGTTCCTTTCTTCCAAAAAGAGTACAAAGGGTTTGAGGAGGTCGACTTCGTCATCGACCCAAAGGATTTTCATTACTTTCATGAGGTTTCCTCCGTGTTCATTTGAGTTTCTTGTTCAAAAGCTCGTTGGCGTTCTTTCACTGTTTTCTTTACGCCATCCAAATCTGCATCCTGGAAGTAAAGTGCGAGCTTAAAATTCAGCTCACTTTTTGAGCAATTGAACCATGTGGTCATCTTTTCCAGATATTGATCGATAAATACTTTTTTAAGATCAGTATGATCTTCCTTTTCTTTCTTTTTCAGCTCCTTAATTTCACTGCGTAATTCATTGGTGGGGGTTTCGGTGGCTTTTTGCAACCAGTAATCGCGTTGTTCCCAATCTGCTTTTTGCACCATGGGCTTGATCAATTGCAAACGCTCAAATCCGATATCTTTGGCACTGAGCTCGTCCACATCCATTTCTTCAATGTAGAGATCAAAAGTTACTGCCAATTTGGAGGCGAGTGCGCCGGAAAGCTGATATTCTGCTTCCACAAAGTCTTTGAAGGATTCGTAACCCTTAAAACGGTATAGTTTACTGCGTTTGATCTCGCTGAGCAATTCGCCCAGAGCGATGAAATTTTCTTCCAGTTTATCTTTTAGATTGGCGATCGCAGAGAATTTCTCATCAGGACTCATATTTTCACTTCTGGTATAAGACATCATATATTCCTTATGGTTTTTCGATTGGGTAGTAGGTGTGCTCTAATGTGGGGAAGCTGCCTTCTCGCACTTCTTTGGTATATTCCATTATAGCTTTGGGAATACTTCGGTTTAAATCACTATATTGTTTTACATATTTGGGAGTCATATTGCTATAGCCTAACATATCGTGATAGACCAGCACTTGACCGTCACAGAATCTGCCTGCTCCGATACCAATGGTGGGGATTTGTAAGGCTTCGGTAATCTGTTTTCCCAGGAGCTCGGGGATGCCTTCCAAAACCAGCATAAAAGCGCCGGCTGCAGCGATGGCAAGTGCTTGCTGAAAGATCAATTCATGGGCCGCTTCATCTTTGCCCTGAACCTTGTATCCGCCAAAGCGTAGCACGGATTGCGGAGTTAGTCCCAAATGAGCGCAGACCGGAATTTCCATATCCACAATCTCACGGATAGCAGCCAGTCGACTCTCGGAACCCCCTTCCATCTTGACTGCATTGGCAGCTCCGGCATTGACCAATCGTGCGGCATTGAGCTTGGTTTCGCGGGTGGTGAGATGGTAACTCAGATATGGCATATCGGTAATAATAAACTTTTCCGGTGCTCCTCGCCTTACTGCAGCGCTATGCGAGATCATATCCGCCATTGTCACTTTGATGGTCCCGTCATAGCCCAAGACCACCATGCCAAGGGAATCCCCTACCAGGATTACATCGATATCGGTAGTGGCGACAACACTGGCGCTGGCAAAATCATAGGCCGTGATCATGGCGATTTTTTGACCCTTTCGCTTCATCTGGCCAAAGATCTTGGGTCCTGGCATTTTATTCACCGGTGCTGTCATTTGTACTTCCTTCCCTTTCTTCAAATTCTATTTCTTCCTGACGCCGATCCTGATCTGTTTCGATCAAGTTGTCGGCGGCGTAAGTTCCTCTATTTATATACATATCATAAATTTTGCTGCCATCTGGATACCATCCCAAAAACCGACCATGCAGGGCCCCGTTCTGGTAGTTTGCACTCATCTGTGGAGTGCCATCGGGATACCACAGCAGGCTGGGTCCATGTTGCAAACCCCTCAGATATTTTGAGGCACGCAACAGGTTCCCTTCGGGATACAGCTCATAAGCCCAACCATCAAAAGGCTCATCATCTTTGAAAAGAATGTCGTTACGCAATTCCAAGAGCTTCATCTCTATCGCGGTTTCAGGCAATTGCCAATTTTCCACCATCTCGTAATCTTCTTCTCTTATCTGAGCAAAGAGGGGGCTGCATAGCAAAATTAAAACAAAAAGTAAGACCACCAAATGGGTGGATAAGCCAGCAGCGGATGCCTTTCTTGTAATATCTGACGGACATTGATACCTTAGCTTATGAGTACACAATTTTTACCTCCAAAGGTTAAGTCAACACTTTTCTTTATTTTTTGGGCAGGCTTTAGATAAAATAACTGATTTACGAGCAGAACAAAGGAGGAAGTCCTCCCATTTATCATCATTCAAAGGAAAGATTTGTCAGAAGGTGATATTTCATTATATTGCTTTATAGTATTACAAAACGGGAGGAGAATATGCCTATACTTGATGATAAAGTAATCGGAGAGGTTCAAAAGGCCTTACAAAATATGAAGTCTGAAGTGCGCTTAGTGCTTTTTACCCAATCTTTTGAATGTAGATTTTGCAAAGAGACTCATCAATTGGTAGAAGAAGTGGTGAGCACCAATGACCTGCTCAAAATGGAAGTTCATCAGTTTGAAAGTGAGCAGGAAGCTGTGGAAAAATATGGCGTGGACAAGATTCCCGCTTTAGGTGTGATGGACGATAAGGATCACGGCATCTGGTTTTATGGCATCCCGTCGGGCTATGAATTTTCCTCTTTGCTATCCGCAATCTTGATGGTTTCGACCGGGATAGTAAAACTGGGCGAGGCAACCAGAAAGTTTTTGGATAATCTCAATAAGCCGGTGCATCTTCAGGTTTTTGTAACTCCGACCTGCCCCTATTGTCCCCAAGCTGTGATTTTGGCACATCAGATGGCATATTACAGCGACAAAGTCATTGCGGATATGGTGGAAGCATCAGAATTTCCACACTTGGCTCAAAAGTATTCCGTGCAGGGGGTTCCGCGCACGATCATCAATGAAAACTGGTATCAGGAAGGGGCAGCCCCTGAAAACATGATTATATCCAAGATCAAAGCTGCTTTGTAAAATGGGACAGCTCACTGCCACGGAAGGGGTGGAAAACTATCCGGGATTTCCCGATCCAATTTTGGGCCAAAAACTCGCGCAGGATCTGGAGGATCAAGCCAAACTCTTTGTAGGACAGCTTGAGCCAGGATATGTCGTGACGGATTGCGAGCATGCCCCTGCGCTGGAAGGAGTATTGGCGGCTGGCGATGTTGTGGCTAAGTCCTTGCCTCGAGTAGCAACTACGTTTGGCGATGACGCTCTGGCAGCATATCAGATTCATAGATATCCGGACGAACAGAGCACGACGCAAAATGCCTGAATTACCTGAAGTGCAAACCGTCTTGAATGGCCTGATTGAGGTGCTGCAAGATAAAACTCTCTGCGGTGTGGAATCCTACTATCCGGGAACCCTTATCATAGATCCGGAGCTGGAGGACGATGTTTTCCCGGCTAAACTTGTCCAGGCGGAGCGGCGCGGCAAATATATAATCTTGCATCTGGATAGTGCATCCATAATCATCGTGCATCTGAGAATGACGGGGAAGCTGGTTTATGAACCCAAGCCGGATGAACCTCACCGCCATGAGCGAGCCCGAATCCTATTGTCTGCGCAGGATGCTCTAAGGTTTATCGATCCCCGCACTTTTGGCAAAATAACGCTGTTAAGGAGCTCCAATTTGTCGCGGTATTTACCAGAATTGGGGCCCGAACCCCTCTCAGATGCCTTTGATGCTGCTTATCTATACAGAAGCCTGCGGCATCGTAAAGCTCCTATAAAAAACCTCTTATTGGATCAGCGTATTGTGGCTGGTTTGGGCAATATATATGTATGTGAATTGCTCTTTCGCAGCGGCATCAAGCCGGATCGTCCGGGAGCAAAAATCACGCGCAAGGATTCCCGCCTGATTGCCCGGCACACAAAAGAAATCTTGCGGGAAGCTTTGGCCTTAGGGGGAACCAGCATCTCAGATTATCGGCAGATAGACGACAAACGTGGCGAGTTTCAGAATTTTCTACGGGTATATCAAAAGCATAAATGCCCTCTGGGGCACACCTTGCACAACATCAAATTGGGAGGGCGCTCCAGTTTCTTTTGCCCCATCTGCCAAAAATAGCTATACAGAAGTAGCTGGAAGTATTACATGAAACAAATCAGTTAAACCCAAATAATGCAGGAGGATTTTCTCAGCCCCTATTTTGGGGCTGTTTTTGAGCTGATCTCGCGGGTGTTTTAAGCTTCACAAAGCACATTTGATTCAGTTCATACCACCTCCTTTTAGGCAACTGCATTGCAGTAGAATGTTAGCTTCATATCTTTTATTCTATTTAGATAGCATCACGCACAAAGCCCCCATCATTCCCGAGTGCTATCGGGACGGCATTTCAGATAGCATCACGCACGTAGTCCCCAACGGAACTCAGGGTGGTTATTTCGGGTCACGGAGTTCTATATTTTGCGGCTGGATCGACAGCTTCGGTGCGCGCCGCATCAGAGTGCGTTTCAGCCGGGGATGATAGTAGTATATGGCCCCGTCCAGCTTGCCGGAGAAGCCCTTAATACCTGCTTTTACATAAGCTTTCATGCTTTTCCTCGTTGATTTTTTATGACCATTTTTACTGCCCTTTCCTGGCTGTCAAGTAATTCTTAATCCACTCTTAATAAAGTCTTAATTATTAAGACTTGATTAAGAGTGGATCGTCAAGTGATTAATGCTCTTCAAGGGGGTGAAAAGCAGCGGGAAGGCGTAATATATTGCTGGA
>JARRCD010000093.1 GCA_029982875.1 Candidatus Cloacimonadota bacterium
TGACGATCCACTCTTAATCAAGTCTTAATAATTAAGACTTGATTAAGAGTGGATTAAGAATTACTTGACAGCCAGGAAAGGGCAGGAAAAATGGTAATAAAAAATCAAGGAGGAAAAGCATGAAAGCTTATGTAAAAGCAGGATTTAAGGGCTTCTACGCCAAGCTGGACGGCGGCATATACTACTATCATCCCCAGCTGAAACGCACTCTGATGCGGCGCGCGCCGAAGCTGCCGATCCAGCTGCAAAATCTGGAATATCAGGATATCTCGCGACAGATCAAGGCAATAGGCCCCAGCGAGGGCTACCGCAATGATATCCGTACCCGGGGGGAATTGAGACTTGAGAATTGGGTTGAGAAGGTTGAGAAGGTTGAGAGGGTTGAGAAGGTTGAGAGGGTTGAGAAGGTTGAGAGGGTTGAGAAGGTTTAGTGCCGGCGGCGCTTAAAGATAACGCATAACGCATAACGGCTAACGCATAACCCATAATATCTACTTATAAAATCTGTGAAATCCGTGTAATCTGTGTGAGACCTTCGCTGCATGTATAACGCATAATGCACAACGGCTAACGCATAACCCATAATATCTACTTATAAAATCTGTGAAATCCGTGTAATCTGTGTGAGACCTTCGCTGCATGTATAACGCACAACGCATAACCCATAATATCTTCTTATAAACCCAAATCCCGAGCTATAGGCTGTCACCCTCAATGGGGGGTGAGTGGTAGAGTGGTGAATGGCGAGATGGTTAGTGGTCAACCCCGTTCCCAATGCAGGTCCAAGCAACAGTGAAAAAGTTCCGCCAACGGCGAGATCGGAATCGCTGCCCAATAATACGGAGCATGAAATCATCAATATACCTTTATTGATGAGGTGTAACAGGCAAAAATTGGCTTGGATTGACCACAATCCGACAAAAAAGCTTGACTAATATCTCACGTTAGCGAGTATGGTAAAAAATGATATAAAGGAGTCTTATCATGGCAGTCAAGATTGATAAAGATACCTGCACTGGCTGTGGTTCTTGCGTGGATGTATGTCCGGTAAGTGCCCTGAGTATTGAAAATGACAAGGCTGTAGTGGACGAAGAAACCTGCATTGATTGCGGCGCCTGCATCACCACATGCCCTGTAGAGGCTATTAGCGAGTAAATTCTTGCCCGCGTTTAAGTTAAGGTGGAGCAGGCCTATGTGTATAGCTCCACCTTTTTTGAATCTGCAAGATGGGAGTTACGATGAAAAAGTTTTTTATCTACATATCAATCCTCAGCCTTTGGGGCAGCTTGAGTGCGATAGACATAAGTGGCACCCAAAGTGGAACTTGGGACCCCGCTAATAATCCTCACAACCTGATAGGAGATGTGGTTGTTCCGGTTGGTAGCGAGCTAAACATAATGCCTGGGGTTGTGCTAAATGCCATGGGAAATTATCGGATCAATGCGGAAGGTACTATTCAAGCCATCGGAACTGCAACCGATAGCATCTATTTTCTTAATGCCCAGGATCCACCCACCAACATGTGGAAGGGTATCCGCCTGGAAAATGAAAGCCAGCAAAGTAACTTCCTGCACGTCGTGGTAGAATATGCCGAATATGGCATCAATGCCGTAGATTCTCCGCTGGAAGTCTCTTACAGCCGCTTCAGCTACAATCAACGCGGACTGCACCTCTATGGCATTGGCAATTCAGACCCCGCCGCCATGAATGTGCATCACAATATCATAGAACACACCATGCAAAATGGCATCCTCATACCCCAAAACAGCAACGCCTGGATTCATCACAATGAAGTGCGCTATAATGGTACTGTCACACAATATTACGGCGCCATCCAACTGTCCAATCAATCAGCCGGGGGACAAAATAACCCCATCATCGAGTACAACTACATTCATGACAATCACAAACAGGGAATTACAGCTTGGGATATCGTGGGCGCTTCTGCCATCAATCCCATTATCCGATACAATGATATCGAGGGAAATCTCACGGGAATTTATCTGCTTAATGCCAGCGGGATCGTGCATAATAATATGATTATCAACAATTTCATTCCCGGAGATGCCAATAGTGGTGCGGGCATGATGATCTCTGGGGCGACCTCTTTGCCCTATGTGGCGGAAAATACCCTGACGGGCAATTTTACCGGATTATATATAACTGCAAATGCCCAGCCTGTCCTGGGTGATCTTGCCGAAAATCATCCTTGGGCGTATGGCATGAACGTGATCCGGGATAATATCGATGGCAGCGGGATCCTGCACTCGGTGGTCTGTGCCAGCTACTCCGCTGCTGAGAATGTGATTAAGGCTGAGAACAACGATTGGGGAGTATATACACCAGATGAAATTGCTCTCGGCATCATGGATCATAATGACTCCACCAGCCTGCCCACTGTAGATTTTGAGCCTTGGTTTGAGTCTCCAAGCAGTATCACCATCTCCGGCTCATTCACTTGGGATGAGGAAGATTACGCCCAGCTTTTGCCGCAGGATTTGCAGCTGCAGCTCATAGATCTGGAAACCCGGGAGATTGTGGAAACTCACCCCTTGGAGAGCAACCCCTTTAGCTTTGAAAGTGAGATAGCAAGCGCTTTCTATGTGCTGCTATCCGGAGTGGATCCAGTCGCCGAGATTTGGGCAAGCGTTGGAGCTTTGGATGAACCCGTATCCTTCAATCCTGCTGATGGTGATGTGGAACTTGGGGAGCTTTACATTAATGCCTGGCAGCACTTTGATACGGAAATTACGGGCGCGGGCGAGCTGGTAGAAGGTCACGAAGTTTTCCCGGTCCATACCGGTTTCCTCTTTTTAAATTTTGATCGGACAGACTACTTTTACGATGAGGGGAGTTTCCGCTATATCTATAAACACGAATACCGTGATGAAGAGGGCTGGCATACCATCAATTTCCCTTGGGGAACTCAATATGCCAGGATCTTGAATATCAATCCTGGAGATGAGTGGGATCAGACCTGCGTTCAGCATGGCGAGATCAAAGTAAACATCGTGAGCTACGACGAAGATGACAACGACAGAGGAACCTATACCACCATTCCCACCCAGGGAGAGGATTACTCCAGCCGCCGCTTTGTGGATGAGGAAAGTGATCTGCTCTATATCAATGATCCGCAGGGCTATTGCTACATGTATTATGAGCTGGTCGAAGTCGGGGAATTTACCCGATTGAAGTATTACAAACCCAATCTCGAACGTCCGCATGAGCTAAGCCTCGCCAGCTATGATGAGGGCACCGAACAGCAGTTTAGCATGCACTTCTGGTGGCAGGCTCCGGCTTTTAGTGGCGTGGAATATACTGAATACCGGCTATATATGCAGCATCAGGGAGGAGAACCCGAATTGCTGGATAGCATAGACTATACTGCAACTCCGGGATATTATGTGGAACACCTCACCGGCTCCGGATTGGTTGATTTTTGGGTAGTTGCCAGCGATGGAATTACAGATTCCGAGCTTAGTAATATTATCACATTTAACTTCCCGGTCTCAAACGACGATCTGGTGCAGGCACCCGAATTGAGGGTCTATCCCAATCCGGTTAAGTTCTTTGCTGGCGGAGCTTTACACTTGGAAGTAAAAGGCATGAGAAGGGCTGCACTCAGCATCTATAATATCCGCGGTCAGAAAGTGGTCTCCGCTCAGCTAAGCGAGGACCAATTCAGCTGGAATGGCAAAGATGCCCATGACAAAACGGTAGGCAGTGGCATCTATTTCTTGCGGATTGAGGATCAAGACAAAAAGGTGTTAAACCGCAAAATAATTGTGACTAAATAGAGATAATGGACAGCAAAAGCTACCAGGACAAAGCGCTGAGTTTCTTGGCCGAGGGCTATAACTGCACCCAGTCTGTCTTTGGTGCACTTGCCCCGGATCTTGGACTCAAGCGTGATCTCGCTTTCAAGATAGCGTCAGCCTTCGGCGGAGGCATGAATATGGGCTCCACCTGTGGTGCGCTGACCGGAGCCATGCTGGCTTTGGGACTGGCAGCAGGTTTTGGTGAATATAGCCCAGAGAGGAAGGACGCTTTTAGCGAGCTCAATCAAGAACTCACGCGGCGCTTCAGAAAAAGCATTGGCCATTTAGATTGCCGGGATATCCTGCAGATAGATCCCCCCAATGCCGCGCAAAAGCAATCTGCTCGCGCGCCCGCAATCCTGGCAGCACGATGCCAAAACTGCGTGAAAACCGCGACAGATTTGGTGGTAAATATCTTGCATGAGCTTGACATCAGCTGATCCTGGCTTATCATTTTGCTCTGGCAGTCAAGCGCCGCTGGGCAAAAACGAAGAAGGAAATTAACGGACAGGAGGAAATTATGTCTGAAATAATATATATCAAAGGACGCGAGATTTTGGATTCCCGCGGGAACCCCACCGTGGAAGCGGATATCCAATTGGAAAGTGGCGTGAGGGCCCGTGCGGGTGTGCCCAGCGGAGCATCTACCGGAGAGCGTGAAGCCATCGAATTGCGTGATGGCGACAAGAGCCGTTACCATGGCAAGGGAGTGCTCAAAGCGGTGCAAAATATCGACGAGATCATCGGCCCGGAACTCTTGGGCAATGAATCCCTGATGCAGGCCAATCTGGATAAGATGATGCTGGAGCTCGACGCTACCGAAAATAAGGCCAAGCTTGGCGCCAATGCCATCCTTGCTGTTTCGATGGCTGCTGCCCGGGCTTCCGCAATTGAGCTGGATATCCCGCTATACCGCTATCTGGGGGGTGTAAATGCGCTTACCTTGCCGGTGCCCATGAGCAACATCCTCAATGGTGGGGAGCATGCCGATAACAACGTTGATATTCAGGAATTTATGGTAATGCCTCTGGGTGCAAACAGCTTCCGTGAAGCTCTGCGCATGAATGCCGAGGTCTTCCACACCCTGAAAACTATCCTCAAAAATAAGGGCCTGGCTACGTCTGTAGGAGACGAAGGCGGCTTTGCCCCCAATCTCTCCTCCAATGAAGAGGCCTTGATCGTGATCGTGGAGGCTATTAACAAAGCCGGCTACAAACCCGGTGAAGATATTTATATCGCCCTTGATGCCGCCGCCTCTTCTTTTGTGCAAAAGGACGGTAAATATGCTATCGAAGGGAAACAGCTTTCCAGTGCAGAACTGATAGCCTACTATGAGCAATTGGTGGATAAATATCCGATCTGCTCTCTGGAAGACGGGCTGGCCGAGAATGACTGGAACGGATGGAAGATGCTTAACGAGCACCTGGGCAACAAGATGCAACTGGTGGGTGACGACCTGCTGGTTACCAATCCCAAGCTTATCCGCAAAGCCATCGCCGAAAATGCGGCAAATTCGGTCTTGATCAAACTCAATCAAATCGGCAGTGTAACCGAAACTATCGATGCCATCAATACCGCCCACAAAGCCGGATGGACGGCAGTGGTCTCACACCGCAGCGGAGAAACCGGAGATACCTTTATTGCCGATCTTGCTGTAGCCCTGAATACGGGTCAGATCAAAACCGGCTCCATCTCCCGCAGTGAACGTGTGGACAAATACAATCAACTGCTGCGGATCGAAGAAGAGCTGGGCGAAGTGGCCTACTTCCCTGGAAAAGCCGTGATTAAGCAGCTGAGATAAGCTAACCACCAGAACTTAAGCCCCTTACCTCTCGTGAGGGGCTTATCCGTAATAACGGGACAGCAAGCTTAGGCAAAGCAAGCTTGACAAATATGCCCCCTCCCATATTCTTCTCCCAAAGCTACCTGAAGGAACAATTATGAATAAGCTCAAGCTGGATCTTTCCAATCTGGGGGAAATGTTTCGCACGGAACTCCCCGAAGCTCAAGTCGCTGCCGCACAGACCTCGTTTTTGAAACAAATCTCACTGCAAATGCATAGCTTTTACACCGGGAAAATGCAAAGCATCCCCAAAGCCGGCATCTTTGGTTTCAATTGGTTTAATGTTTGGTATACCCCCGGTGTGGCAAAGATATCCACCAGTATCCGTGATAATAATGACAAATCCTATCAGCTTTCCAATCGGGGAAATCTGGTAGCAGTAGTATCAGACAGCACCAGAGTCTTGGGTGATGGAGATTGCACTCCCGCGGGGGGGTTGGGTGTAATGGAAGGCAAGGCAATGCTGATGAAGTATCTCGGCGCCTGTGATGCTATCGCCCTGTGTGTAAATGACCGAGATGCCAAGGGCAAGGCAGATGCGCAGAAGCTGATAGATTTTGTTAAGATGCTGGAGCCCAGCGTGGGCGCCGTGAATCTGGAAGATATCTCCCAGCCCAATTGCTATCGGGTGCTCTCGGAATTGCGTGAAAGCTGCGAAATCCCAGTCTGGCATGACGATGCGCAAGGCACCGCTTGTGTAACTCTGGCCGGAGTGATCAATGCTCTCAGGATAACCAAGCGCAAGCTCTCCGAGGCCAAAGTGGTGTTATTCGGGTGCGGTGCGGCCAATAGCACGATCGCCAGTTTTTTATTGCAAGAAGGTCTGCCTCCCGAACATTTGATCCTCTTTGACAGCAAGGCTGCTTTGCATAAAGACAGGCATGATCTGCGCGATAATCCGGATAAATTCAAGCAGTGGGAGCTGGCCTGCAAGACTAATCCAGCCAAACTCAAGACCATGCCAGAAGCTATGGCAGGTGCAGACCTCCTGATTGCCCTATCTCAGCCCGGCCCCGGCACCATCAAAGCTGATTGGATCAAACTCATGGCACCTGATGCCATCGTCTTTGCCTGTGCCAATCCAGTGCCCGAGATCTATCCTTATGAAGCACATAAAGCCGGTGCCCGCATTGTGGCAACCGGACGCGGAGACTTTCCCAATCAAGTGAATAACTCCTGTGGCTTCCCGGGTATTCTCAAGGGAGTGCTCTTGGTGCAGGCGCGCAAGATTACTGATTCAATGGCCATCACCGCTGCTCACTCTTTGGCAGATTTTGCCCAGAGCCGAGGCATCTCAGAAGATAATATCATTCCCACAATGGATGAAACAGAGGTCTTTGCCCATGTCGCAGCGGATGTAGCGACGCAAGCGGTAAATGAGCATCTGGCCAGGAAGGTCTTAAGCAGGCAGGAGGTCTTTGACCGAGCATTACAGGACATCGTAGCTGCCCGCAGCCTTTGCCAGTCTTTGGTGGAATCCGGCCAGATCAAGACCCCGCCGCAAGAACTAATCCAAGAGGTTTTTGAGCGTTGTTTGGCAGAATTCAAGAGCTGATTCGCCGCGAAAAATCCCCCAGGTACAAGCGCCTGAGTTATGTCTTGAAGCTTGTTTTTACCTTAGGGCTTTTGTATCTGATTTTAAAGAGTATAGACCTGCAATCAGTTATCGCACAGGCAGCCCAGCTCCCACTTATCAGTGCATTTTGCATTATGGGACTATCAGTAATGCGTCACTTTGTGCAATATGTCAATTGGAAAGCTGCTCTGCACCTTAATCCAGGCTATATATTTCAGCGTCGGCAAGTGCTCGCTTCCTATGTGGTGGCTCTGGCGCTCAGATTTGTGATACCGGGAGGACACGGAGTCTTTGGTAAGGTCTTTTTCTTGAAGAATACCAGCATTTTGGCTTCAGTGATTGCCACCACTGCCGAGCGCCTTTTTATCACTTGGGGAACCTGGGCTTTTGCCGCGATTGCCGCCTTTTTCTTCTTCCCAGGCTGGAATCTGCTCTTGCGTATTCTGCTCATTCTGATTGCCGCGTTTTTGCCGCTGTGGGCAGCAGTGATTATGAGCTTAAATAATCGTTTCAAGCAATATCTGCCCGCGTATACCGCTCAAGCTCCCAAGATGATGCTCTTACAGATTGCCAATACCCTGATGATGTATTTGCAATATTACATTATCCTCAATCATCTGGGAGTGATCTCGGCGCTGGACACTTGGCTGAGCATGGCTTTGACTAATGTAGCAAATTCCATCCCCATTACTATCTCCGGTCTGGGACTCAGAGAAGGCTTTGCTATCCACTTTCTTGAGTCCTACAGTTTTAGTTCGGAGCAAGCTGTAGCAGCCACGCTCACACTCTTCTTCTTTCATGACCTGATCCCTGCTGTGGTGGGTGCTATCACCCTCTTCAGGATAAAGCGGGTATAGCGCCATCCAGCCGGAATACATTGCCAACTTTCAAAAGCTGATTAACTTAGTATAAAAGCTAAAATACCACTGTGGAGGCTAAATTATGCTTTCTGATCTTGAAATAGGACACCTTACCAAACTCAAACACATCGATGAAATTGCGGCGAGCATCGGGCTTACTCCGCAAGATCTCGATCACTATGGTGAATACAAGGCAAAGATTCGCTATTCCGCCCTCTTTGCCAATGAAAACAACCCCAAGGGCAAATTGATTCTGGTTTCTGCCATCACGCCCACTCCTGCGGGTGAAGGTAAAACTACAGTCTCTATCGGACTCTCTCAGGCTATCAACAGACTTGGTAAAAAGTCTATCGTGGCTCTGCGTGAACCATCGTTAGGCCCCGTTTTTGGCATCAAAGGTGGAGCTACCGGCGGAGGCTGGTCTCAAGTGCTGCCGATGGAGGATATCAATCTGCATTTTACCGGAGATTTCCATGCCGTCACTGCGGCAAATAATACCCTCGCCGCCTTGGTGGACAATCATATATATTACGGCAACGAATTGAACATCGACCCGCGCCGCATCTCTTGGAAAAGAGTTATGGACGTTAATGACCGGATGCTGCGCGATATTGTGATTGGTCTGGGCGGCAGGAAGCATGGTTTTCCCCGTGAAGATAGCTTTGATATCACTCCAGCCAGTGAAATCATGGCGATATTGTGCCTTTCAAATAACATGGATGAACTCAAGGAACGCATCGGCAATATCACGGTCGGTTTCTCATTTGGCGGTGAACCGGTCCGAGTGCAACAGCTTGGCTTTGAAGGAGCCATCGCTGCTTTGCTCAAAGATGCGCTCAAACCAAATATAGTTCAGACCACCGAAAATACCCCGGCTTTTGTGCATGGCGGTCCCTTTGCCAATATCGCTCAAGGTGCCAATAGCATTCTGGCTACCAAGACCGCACTCAGACTCAGCGACTATGTAGTTACCGAAGCTGGATTTGGCTTTGACTTAGGCGCTGAAAAGTTCTTTGATCTGGTCTGCGAATACGGTGATTTTTGCGCCAATGCCGTGGTTTTGGTCGCCACCGTGAGAGCCTTGAAGGTACATGGCGGAGTCAAATTGAAAGACCTGGGCAGCCCAAATCCAGAAGCAGTTACCAGAGGCCTGGTCAATCTGGCCAAGCACCTCGAAAATATTACCAAATTTGGGATGAAATCCATCGTCGCCATCAATCGCTTCTCTTCGGATACCGAAGAGGAAATCAAGATTGTTACCGATTTTATCCAGCAATCCGGGTTTAAGGCCAGCGTAGTGGAATATCATGCGAAAGGCTCGGAAGGCGGGCTCGAACTGGCCGAAAAAGTGGTTGATCTCGCCGATTCAGATATCTGTAAATCGCACAGCCTATACGATTGGAACCTCCCGGTGGAAGATAAAATCTTTACTGTCGCTTCAGAAATCTATGGTGCCAAAAAAGTTGACTATACCTCGGGGGCCAAAACTGATCTCAAAAAGATCAATAAATATGGGCTGGATAAACTCCCGGTCTGCATCGCCAAGACCCAGAAATCATTGTCCGACAATCCTGAACTCATCGGCCGTCCCAAAGACTTCCTGGTTACCGTGCGTGAGATCGTGATAGCCAGCGGCGCCGGATTCCTGATCCCCATCACCGGTGATATCATGCGCATGCCGGGGCTACCCAAAAAACCCAGCGCTAATGCTATTGATGTTGAACACGATGGCAATATCTCCGGCTTGTTTTAGCTGAACATTTTTCGCAATAGACCCGCAGATCAGGCATTGCTGTGAGCTCCACTCTCCGCCGATGCCTGGTCCTGCCTTTCTGTCCTGAATGGGACTCAAAGATAACGCATAACGGATAACCTCTTCTTATAAAATCTGTGAAATCCGTGTAATCTGTGTAATCTGTGT
>JARRCD010000094.1 GCA_029982875.1 Candidatus Cloacimonadota bacterium
TTTTATTGAGTTTTCGAGTTTTCTGGTAATGCGTAAGCCCGTGAGAGTGCAGACTATAGATCGTGACGTGAACCCTGCGATCCATAACGCATAACCCTCCTGCTATCTATAATGCCGTCCCCTCTGCTGAAACCACAAGCAATATGCTGGTACTTCGCCTGCTCTTCTCCTTGCCCGCAAAGGGATCGTAGTCAGCTTTGACTTGAGATTAAGTCCTGATTCTCTCCTGATCAGGACTTGATCAGGACTTCAACCCGACACGATGCTGAGAGCAGAACAGGGGAGCAAAGACATCTATTGCTCAGCATAAAGAGACCAGACAGCTGAATGCTACGATATTTGTTTGCCCCAAAGAGTGTCTAACGCTGTGCACAAATGCAGACTCCGGTGGATCTTTTCATTTGCTGCAAAGGTGAAGGTCATGGGCTTTAGGGCGGGGATGAGCAAGCTATGATGGCACTAAATCCAAAAAAGTATTTGACATAAAAAGGCATTTGAAAGCAGTTGGACAGATGATGAGTAAAACTTTATTAGTAATGTACAAATAGGAGTGAAGCGTATGAGGTTGGACAAGCGTCGCCTTATCCTTATCCTGCTTGCAGTATCTATTTTTGGAATAGGTAATTTATTAGCACAAGAGCAAGATAGGGTAGACACAAACGTAGTTGGAGATTTTCAGGTAACGGATGTTCCCGCGGATGATGGCACGGGTTTGATACTATCTTGGGAACCCCTACCGCGCGAAAAGCGTATTATTGAATATCGTATTTACCGGGGCATTTCTCCGGACCAACTTTTCTTTTTAGAATCTATTCAGGTAAATCCCAAAAGCGGGGTGGCTTCAGATCGGATGTATTATTATGATAATTCTTATACCGAAATATCCGATCCCAGTTTCCCGGCCAAAATGAAATTGGAAAAAGATCAAGCTGAAGACGGCATTCTCTATGGACGTCCGCCGCGGGATTTTAGATTTACCGCCACTTTGGTAGATAAATTCCAGATGATTTCCCTTTCCAAGCGCAATGATTTTTATTTTAAGAGTCAAAAAGTGCTGCGCGAACATGAACCTGAGGAAGGGCCCTCCGATAGCTGGGCCGGATTGAAAGCTAATCAACAAACCATCGTAGCCGGGCTGATTCCTGGTATGACCTACTATTATACGGTGCTGGCAGTGGATGAACGCCAAAACTACCTGCCTTATGCCGAGGTTAGCTCCGGAGTTCCGATGCCTAATGCTCCGGAAGCCGCACCCGCATTGTACAGCGTTTTGATGGAAGATACTCAGGATTTGCGTTTTGAGTGGGAATATCCTATTTATAAGGGCGCATTAGCCGCCTATACCATACTCAGACTCCCCGCACTGAGCGAGGCTGAGTGGCAAAACCTGAAACAAGACCCTGAAGCCGTGCAAGTCGCTGCCGAAGAAATGGCTCACGGTCGTGTTAAACGCGGTATTTTGCCGAATTATACAAAAGTGGAAGTGGGTGACGAAATCGGGACATACAAAGATGCAAGATTTGCCATCCGGCTTACTGATGTATATGGCTCATCCTCACTATCTTCCCTTTCCACTCCCCGTATCATGAATAGTGATGCCTTGCCTCCCCAGATTCAATTTCAGGTGGAAGATAAACCCAACGACAAGGGTGACCGCCTCACCGTGGTTTGGGATCATCCGATCGTCTTTATCTCAAAAACTACCGCCTTAAAATCAGACTACACCAAAATCAGGGTGAATTACCAGCTAAATCAAACCGATAATCAAAGAGTAGATACTATCTGGTTTGAGTTTTTTGATCCTGAAACTGACGCGTCTATTGCCAAGATCAAAGAGTTTTATCAGGATAACAGCGTGGTGCTGAAGCTTCCTGAGGATTACGATTACAAGAAAGGGCTGAAGGTAAAGATCAATCTGGAAGGTCTGGGGGTAGGTTTAAATCCCATTCCACCAGAATACACCATCGAACAGATGCTGGGATACGATCCTGCCATGATGGCTCTTTTACCCGAAAAGGCTATATACCGCAATGATCTGGATGTATCCAAAATATATAATGTAGTCTATCGGAAATACCGCAATTCTCCAGATTGGAACATGGTGATGCGCAATACCTCCTATGACAATTCTCTGGATGTGCCCGTACCCTATCCTTCCATGTCCCAAAAATTGGTATATGGCTTTAGCTATCCCCAGGGCGATTCCCTCTATTTCTATTTTAACAATGGAGAGCGCTTTGTTCGTGCACGCAAAAACAGCGATCGGTCTGCTCCCGTATCATTGATGTCTCATGAGGTCGATTTTACCTGGGATAACGCCAACAAAGTAATGATTACCACCAGCCTTTTCGAAGACGAGGCACAGCGTATGTATGACGAAGCTGTAGCTGAAACTGAAGCAGCTATTGCCTCTCTGGAAGAACAAAAGACTCAGCTCACTGCCGCAGAGCAAATAGCCGCCATCGATGCTGAAATTGCAGAGTATCAGGCTTTTCTTAACGCTTATACCCAAAATGAAAAGCTGCAACAAATGCTTAAGATGCAAGACAACCGGAATCGCGTGAAAGCAGTAATTAAAGCTGCGGATCAAGTGGAACGCGCGCAGACCTATATGGTGGTGAAGACAGATCGCAAGGGACTCTTTGTCGAAACTTATCCAGAAATGACAGATGGTGAATATATATATCATACCCCGGTTTCCAATTGGTTCGACTCCAATAAGTGGGTCACGCTGATCGCCACCCTGCTCTTTGTAGCTATCGTGGTGGTATTTGTGCAATTGGCAAAACGCGGTAAGGATCTGTATATCCGTCCCATCGCCGGTTTACAGGAAATCGACAACGCCATCGGCCGCGCTACTGAAATGGGACGACCAATGCTTTACTGTATGGGTAACGGCTCAATATCTGATGTGGCCACCATCGCATCTATGGGTATCCTTAGCTTGGTAGCCAGAAAAGCTGCCGAGTATGATACTAAACTCATAGTTCCTTGCTATGACTATATCATCATGCCCATTGCTCAGGAAATTGTGCGGGAAGCTCACTACGCTGTGGGACGTCCCGATACCTTTGATAGAAACAATGTATTCTATCTTACCAATGTGCAATTCGCTTATGTGGCGGGTGTGAATGGGATCATGATCCGTGAGCGCATGGCGACCAATTTCTTTATGGGTTACTTTGCGGCCGAAGCTCTATTGATGACGGAGACCGGAAATGCGGTAGGTGCCGTTCAAATAGCCGGTACCGATGCAGTTACGCAGATCCCATTCTTTATTACCACCTGTGATTACACCCTGATCGGCGAAGAGCTATATGCCGCCAGTGCTTATCTGAATCGTGAACCGATGCTTTTGGGGACTCTGAAAGCTCAAGATTACTTTAAATTCATTATCATCCTGGTTGTGGTAGTCGGTGCAGTATTATCCTCCTTTGAGCTCACCGGCCTGACCCTGTTGATGCCAGAGAAATAGACGAGGTTTTCAATGAAGAAGACGATACCACTCTTAATCGTAATTATCGGAGGTCTGATCTGGGTTGCTTGGGCTTTTAGCCCCCACTACGTCCTCCAGGAAGTATTCTACAATCAGTTCTACCTGCCCTGGGTCTATGCGATGTCATCCTTCGCCATGCTCCTGGGTGTGCTATCCCTTACTATGATGCACTCGGCAAAGATCAAACGTAAAGCCCCCAAATGGCAATTCAGCTGGTTTTTCTTTGCCAGTTTTATCGCCACCTGTCTGGCCGGTTTTATTGGCGGTACCCAAAAGGGTGGACTTTTTATGTGGATGTTTGAAAATGTTCAAATGCCCATGAGTGCCACCATGTTTTCGCTGCTGGCATTTTATATGGCTTCTGCTGCATACAAGGCCTTCCGGGCCCGCAGCCCGGAAGCTACCGTGCTACTCATTGCCGCAATCGTGGTGATGCTGGCCCAGGTCCCCCTCGGTGTCAAAATATCAAAACACCTCCCCACTATTTCTCAATGGATTCTGGATGTCCCCAATCTGGCCTCCAAACGTGGAATTATGCTGGGTGTAGGACTCGGTTCAGTGGCCACTTCCCTGAAAATATTACTCGGTATCGAACGCTCCTATTTGGGCGGCGGTGATTGATCCAAGTGAGGTAGAAGATGAATATATTTGAAAGAATGCAAAAACTCGATCGCCGCTGGATCTACATTGTGGTAGCATTAGCTATAATTATCCCGCTGATGATACCCTATAATTCAGATAACGTTACCACCCCACCCACCGAGAATCTATACCAGATGATAGATAGCTTTGCCGGACGCGAAGACCGCGCTATCCTGCTCTCGTTTTATCATGATGCTGCCACTATGCCGGAGCTTTTCCCCATGGAAGTTGCCATCCTGAGACACTGCTTTGAGCGCAATGTAAAGGTCTTTACCCTTACCTGGATGCCCGCTGGAGCTCCTATCATCGAATACGCGATAAATACTGTAAAAGAAGAATATCCGGATATCCAAAGTGGTGTGGATTATTGTAACTTTGGTTATAAGCCTCAACCCTTCGCTTTGGTTTTGGGCATGGGAGATAATATCGCCAATACCATGGATACCGATGCCGAAGGACGTAAATTGGAAAACTTGCCCATTATGAAGGGCATCAATAACTACAGCGAAATGAATCTCGTGGTGGAATTCTCCGGTTCCGTGGCGGGGATGACCTGGATCGTCTATGCCCGCCCCAAATACGGCTTGAATGTATCTGTGGGAGTTACCGCCGTGATGGCTGCCGATATGTATCCATACCTGCAATCAGGACAATTGGTGGGTATGCTTACCGGGCTCAAAGGCGCTGCCGAATATGAAAAACTGGTGGATGTCTTTGCGGCTTATCGTGAGCCGGGGCGTGATTACAGTATTAGAGTAGATGAAGATGGTAATAAGCTTCTCCCAGGTCGTCCTTTTGGACGCGAGATCCTGGAGGATGAATCTTCGCTCAAGCTTTCTCGCATCACCGAACAAACGGTTGCAGAATTCACTCCGGAACAATACGCCGCGTTTACGTTAAAATATCCCGGACAAATTCCGCTGCTCAATTCCCTGGCTGAGCAACAGGATGGACTCATCACCATCGACGTTACCAAGATTACCCCTGAAATGCGCAATCAAATGGGGGAAACTCTGTACCGGGAAATAAATCGCCTGACCCGAAACACCCTGTATAAATTCAAGGTTGCCCGCATTGGCATGAATGCCCAAAGCGTTGCCCACATCATGATAATCGTCTTTATCATCTTGGGAAATATTGGTTACTTCATCCAAAAAGCGCGCCAGACCAATAATTAAAAGGAGGTAGAAATGAGTTTCGAACTGTTTAGTAATCTGGTTGGAGCCTTTTTCACACTGTGCATCTTCTCCTTCCTTTATAAAGATAACCCCTTCTATCAGGCTGCCGAGCAAATGCTGGTAGGTATCTCGCTGGGGTACGGTCTGGTTTATACTTATGAACGTGTATTTGTGCCCTACGTATACCAAACTATCGTGATCAAACATGAGTTTGTCCTGATCATCCCCGCGGTGTTAGGTATCCTTTACCTCTTCCGTTTTTCTCGCAAATTGGGCTGGCTATCCCGCTATCCCATTGCCTTCTCTATGATGGCAGTAGGTATGGGTGTCCCGATGGGTATTCATGCATCCATCTTGGTGCAAATGCGCCAGGCCATGGTCCCTATCGAAACCTTCAACCTTTTCCTCATCTTCCTCGGCACCATTGCTGTGCTGCTGTATTTCTTCTTCTCAAAAGCTCATACGGGTGCATATGGGAAGTTTGTAAATGTGGGCAAATGGTATATGATGATAGGCTTCGGAGCATCATTTGGTCTAACCGTGATGGCACGTATATCCTTGCTTATAGGTCGTATCCAATTCCTGGTGAACGACGTAATTGGCATGATTATAAAATAATGTAAATTACCAGGCGCTAAGTTTAAACTTAGCGCCTGATTTTATTTTCCACAGAGCGAGCGTTTAAGCTCGTTCCCTTGTTTTATACCCATTTAACGCTTGGGGAAATAATGAAAAAAGCTCTTTATCTCATTATGCTGCTCTTGAGCATCTCGATTATAAGGATCAATGCTGCAGAACTTGCCGGCGGCAGCTTAATCACGGAATTTGAGGTCTATGACCTTCCGGATGATGATGGCAGCGGCGTAATTCTCAAATGGAAACCATTGACCAAAGAACACAGAATAATCCGCTATAACATCTATCGTGGCACAGCCAAAGACAGCCTCTTCCTGCTCTCCTTCTTGGAAGTAGATCCTAAGCTGGGGGTGATGGCGCCTTACCTGTATTATTACGATACCGGAGATCAGCCCCTAATGGAATTTGAGAGTTCTCCTCACAAGCTAAAAAAGGAAAAGAATCAGCCGGAAAGTAGTCCTTTGTATCAGAAATTCCCGCTGGATTCTGAACTGTTGGGCTCCGTGATTGATGATTACAGCAGCTATGCTCTATTGGCAACCAAAAAGCTGCATTCCCACTCTCATCCCGTAAACCTTGAGGATGAACAGCTGCCCGGGCTCAAGCTTATCCAATTGGAAGGCATATATGCCATTCCTAAAGCGGGACAGGATTATTATTACTGTGTAGCTCCGGTAAATGAAAGGGGGCAGATTCTGGCCGCATCAGAGGTATTGAGAGTGAACCCCACCGATAACCCTCCTGATGCCACCGCTATCGCTCACAGTAGTTATTATCCCGATTCTCATCAGCTCAACTTTGAATGGTATCCTCCCACCGGCGCTCACGATATAGCACTCTGGCAAGGATGGCTATTACCCAAAACTGAGATTCCGGAGTCTTTCAAATTGCCGGATAATTGGCAACAAAGGGCTGTGCAGATTTTTGAAATCCCAAATTACCAAGAAAATCAGGTCTATTATCATTCTGAAAAGCTGGAGCATTTGGATATTGATTTTAACCAATATTATCCCATCCTGGCATACTTGGATTATGCCGATCAGCCAGCGGCGGTAGCCGTGAAAAGCTTCCGTCGGCTGGACCAAAACGCACTGCCTGCTTTGCCGGATTACAAAGTGATGGACAAACCCAACGACAAAGGGGACGCAATGCTGGTTTCCTTTGGCAAACCCTTGGTCTATATCACTTTGGCTGAATATGCTTCCAAACATCACCGTAAACTCAAGCTAAATTACGAAATCTCCGAAAATGAAAACTACACGGTGGATGAGATCAGATTCAAATTCAAGTCTCCCGCAGGTGAGGCGATCGGTGAGCTAGTTGAGCACTATCCTGATAAACTAATCCAATTTAAGCTGCCGGATGCGTTTCAGGATATCAGGCAGATTCGAGTGGAAATAGCAGTCAAATTACTCAAATCCAGCGCATTTGAGCCCACGCTGCTCAGACAGGATATCATTTACAATGACTATTTTAAGCGCTTTCAGCCTCAGCATACTTATATTGATGATGCCGATGTCTCCCAGCTCTACTACGAAGTGTTGAGAAAATCTCACCTGGAGTGGGATTTTGCCTCCGGTCAGCGTTCCAATGCCCTGACCCGTGCTTATGACCATCTGGTGCCCTATGAAAATCTCGTGCTAAAACCTATCGTGGCTTACGATTCGGCCAGTAAACGCTTCCTCTTTGAGGACAGACTGGATATAGATACCGAGCCTGAACAGGGCATTCTCTTTGAAGTTCCCTTGTCTCGCCAAAAGTTTGAGCAGGAGCTGGCTGAGCGTGAGAAAAGTATCCTGGAATTGGAATCGGCAATCAACGCAGACGGCTCTGCAACAGAACTCCAAGCCGAACTTGATTATCTGAAGGCAGAAAAAGACTTTATTCTCTCTCATCCCGCTTATCTGGAAGCCAGCGCAGCAAAATCCGATAAAGCCTGGCGTGAGATCATGCTTTCATATCACAATCAAGCTAAAAGAAGCTATCAATACAAGGTCCTGGCTACCGATACTAAAAGCGCTTTTCGCAGTTCGGATATCTATCAAGATGCTACGGGCAAGACTTGGTTTAGCCCGGAAGTCCAGTGGTTTGATAGCACCAAGACGCTTACCCTGATTGCCACCATCGTCCTGGTCATCCTGGTCCTCTATGCTATCTATATCACGCGCATAAAAGAAGTCTATATTCGTCCCATTGCGGGTTTAGAGGAGCTGGATAACGCCATCGGCCGTGCTACCGAGATGGGCCGACCGGTGATGTTTGTCCCCGGATGGGGCACCTTAGGCGATGTCTGCACGATAGCCAGCCTGATGATCCTGGCTCAGGTCGCCAAAAAAACCGCCGAATATGATATCCGCCTGATAAATCCCCATTGTGATTATATGGTCCTGCCCCTGGCCCAAGAGATTATTTCCACCTCATATAGCGAGATGGGACGGCCGGATTCCTTCAATCAAAACGATATCTTTTTTATTAGTTACGATCAATTCCCCTTCTGTGCCGGCGTCAATGGCATCACCGTACGAGAGCGGGTCGCCACCATCTTTTATATGGGCTTTTTCAACGCTGAAGCACTTTTGCTCACCGAAACCGGAAATGCCGCAGGAGCAATCCAGATCGCCGCTACTGATGCCGTTACGCAGATTCCATTCTTTATCACCACCTGTGATTACACCCTCATCGGGGAAGAGTTTTATGCCGCAAGTGCTTATCTTTCCCGCAATCATGATATGGTAAGCATGCTCAAAGCGCAGGATTACTTCAAAATCCTCATTGTTATTGCAGTGATCATCGGGACCGTGCTTTCCACTCTGCATTACAATAGCTTTCTTCATGCTTTCCCACTCGAATAGGAGGATACCATGGAAAAAATACCTACTTCTACCCTTAAACGCCTGCCACAATATCTGGAAGTGCTCAGAAAACTGAAAAAAGCAGGACTCAAAGAGGTCTCTGCCACCAAAATCTCCGTCTTTGCCGATATCCATCAAACTCTGGTGCGCAAAGATATCTCTTATACTGCCATCTCTGCTACCAAGACCGGTTACCAGATCGGCCCCTTGCAAAAAGCTATCGAGGAATTGCTGAATTGGGTTGATACCTCAGCCAGCATACTCGTGGGAGTCGGGCATTTGGGTAGCGCCCTATTGGGCTATCAGGAGTTTTCCCAAAGAGGACTCGCCATCGTGGCGGGTTTTGATAATGATCCCCAGATCATCGATACCAAAGTGCATGGCGTTCCGGTCTATTCCGCCTTGGATATTACCACCTTTGCGCAGAAACAAAAGATCCAAATCGGGATCATCACGGTGCCTCCGGATTCAGCACAACTGATTGCGGATATCATGGTGCATAGCGGCATCAAAGGCATCTGGAATTTCACGCCCCACAAAATCATTGTGCCGCCGGATATCATTGTGGAAAATGTGGATATGTTTGCCTCGCTGGCAGTGCTTTCCCGCCGCCTTGCCGAGCGCCAATGATCCCTCTTGCGAACAATGGGCATATTATCCCAAATAATGCAGTGTTTTCTTTGAGAAAAGCAGGTCGGCATTGAAGATAGCGAGGGTCTCACACAGATTTCACTGATTTCACAGATTTTTTTTATAAGGAGAGGTTATGCGTTATGCGTTATGCGTTATCCGTTATGCGTTATCCGTTATCCGTTATGCGTTATCCGTTATCCGTTATGCGTTATCCGTTATGCGTTATCCGTTATGCGTTATGCGTTATGCGTTATGCGTTATGCGTTATCACCGAGTTCCGTAGGAACTCCTGTGCTCGATTTCCACATCAATTGGGATAAGATGATAGGCGGTGGTTTTAACCACCGTGCTCGAT